>NZ_KV821337.1:13188-41015 GCF_001815635.1 Corynebacterium sp. HMSC075D04 | reverse complement strand
GCGGATTGCCCCTACCAACTACACGGAAACGGCATATTGTGTGAAAATCATATAAAACGACCGCGACACGCAAGGTGGAGCAATTGCTTTTCGACGCCACCGTGATCCCACGCAAACCCAACCGCGTCATGCCTGGGGTGGTGCATCTACCTGCGTTTTTCACCTCTGATGAGCAGCGGGAAATCATCGAACAAGCGCGCGAATTAGCGAGGTCGGTTGCCGACACGCCGGTGGCGATGCGCCAACCACGGGTAGGCAAAGGGCAGATGGATGCGTGGATGCTGTCGCTCGGGTGGTTCTGGGCGACGAATCCGTACCGCATGCTGCAGGAAGTCGATGGATATCAGGTACCGCCGGTGCCGGAGAATTTCCAGCGGATCGCAGGGGAGGTGATGGATCGGGCACGTGAGATCGACCCGCGGGTTGGTGAGACTCCACGTGTGGAAACGGCGTTAGTGAATTTCTACCCGCCGGGCAAAGGAATGGGCATGCATGTGGATGCAGAAGAGGCATCTGAGAACGCGGTGGTCAGCCTGTCGTTCGGTCAGGACTGTGTGTTCCGCATCGAGGGGCACGATATTCTCCTGATGTCCGGGGATGCCCTCGTGTTCGGTGGCCCAGCCCGCCGCGCGAGACACGGCGTGCTGGGGGCAAAGAAGGGAACGTCGGCGCTGCTCGACGGCCGTCTGAACATCACGATGCGACAGATGGAGAAGTGATGATCGCACTGCTTGGAGTCTGGTTCGCGGCAATCGTCAGCCCAGGTCCGGACCTGTTTCAGATCATCCGGGTTGGCGCGAAGAATCGACGGGATGGCATCCTGTGCGCGCTCGGCATCATGCTGGGCAACACGGTGTGGATCGTCGCATCGCTGGCGGGTCTGAGTGCGCTGATTCAAGCGTTCCCGGAGATCCTGTCGGTGCTGCAAATCGTCGGTGGCGCCTACTTGTTGTGGATGGGCATAGGCGCGATTCGGGCGAGCGACCCGGAGTTGCCGGAAGCGCAGCAGGTGAGCAGACCGTTCCTCACCGGTGTGGCGACGAACCTGTCCAACCCGAAGGCCGTCCTGTTTTTCGGGGCGATCTTCGCCCAGTTTGCGCATGTGGGCTGGTGGGCGGTGCCGCTGCTGGTTGTCACGGGCATCATCTGGTTCGTCGGGTTCGCATTGGCGGTCCGTGCGATGGCGTCCAAGATTGAGCGTTACGGCAGGTGGATCGACGTGGTCACGGGCATCATCTTTATCCTTCTGGCCACATGGATGCTGTGGGAGGGCCTACACTTCGGCACATGAGCGAACAAAAGGTTGCAGTAGTTACAGGTGGTTCCGCGGGTATCGGCGAGGCGACGTGCCGGGCCTTGGCTAAGGATGGGTGGAAGGTGATCGTGGCGGCGCGGCGTTTGGAGAAGTGCCAGGCGATTGCCGACGACATCGGTGGCGTTGCAATCCACCTCGACGTGACGGACCCGGGGAGCGTCGATAAGCTTGCGCGCCTTGAGCGCGTGGACTTGCTGGTCAACAACGCGGGTGGCGCGAAGGAGACTGACTACCTGCGCGACGCGGACGACGCGGACTGGGAGTGGATGTTCCAAACCAACGTGATGGGCACCATGCGCGTCACTCGTGCGCTGTATCCGCAGCTCAAGGCGTCGGAGGGGCTTGTGGTCAACATTGGTTCGGTGGCCGGCACGGACGCATACAAGGGCGGTTCGGGGTACAACGCCGCCAAGTACGGCCTGCGCGGTATGACCAGGGCGATGCGCAGGGAAGAGGCGGAAAACAACATTCGTGTGTGCGAGATCGACCCGGGTCGGGTGAAGACCGACTTCTCGCTGAACAGGTTCGGCGGCGACGAGGAACGTGCGCAGAAGGTCTATGAGGGCAACGTGAACCTCACCGCCGAGGACATTGCGGAGGCGGTGCGGTGGGTGGCGAGCCTGCCGAAGCGGGTAAACATCGACACAATGAGCATCATGCCGGTCGATCAGGCGGACCGATAGACTGTCCGGCATGCATATGGACGTGTCGATTTCGGGCGAATCAATCAAGCTCGGACAGTTCTTGAAACTGGCCAACCTGGTCGAATCTGGTGGTCACGCGAAGGAAGCGATTGCTGGGGGAGAGGTGCTGGTTAACGGCGACGTGGTCACCTCGAGGGGGCATTTGCTTTACGACGAAGACACCGTCTCGATCGGCGACGCCTCCGCAACAGTGATGGCGGACTCGGACGGTGACGATTACTTCGACGAACGCACCGCCAACGATGATTTCGACCCGGAGAAGTGGAGGAACATGTAATGCCTGCATTCGAAGGCAAAGACGGGATGCCGTTTTGGCAAGACCTGATGACCACGAATGTGTTGAAGTCCACGCACTTCTACAGCAACGTGTTCGGCTGGGAGATCGTTGACGGCACTGCTCGCAAGGATGGGTTGCCGGTGGCGGGTCTGGTGTCGGGTAAGGCTGATGGCTGGGTGACGTCGTTTATGGGCGGCGGCGAGGTGGAGAAGCTCGGTGGCCGTGTCCTGAGCGCCGACGAGGAGTTGACGCTGTGTGAGGACCCATCCGGTGGCCTGTTTGGCCTGATGGATCCGGAGGAACGCTTCGTCGCGGCCGGTGAGCCGGGGGTGCCGGTGTGGTACGAGTTGGTGACCACGGACCAGGCCACCATCGATTTCTACGGCGACCTGTTCGACTGGGAGATCCGCGAGGAAGACGGCTACTTCCTGGCGCTCGAGGACGGCGCTCCGTTCTTGGGCATGTATGTCGGGGAGGCGGCGTCGTGGGTGAGCTACTTCGGCGTGGAAGACCTCGAGGCAGCTTGCAAGGCGGTTGAGGAGCACGGAGGCACTGTGCTCGTCGGGCCTGGCGAGGGCGCGTTTGGGCCGATGGCGGGCATTGCGGACCCGAATGGGGCGCAGTGCTTCATCGTCGAGGTTGACGTGCCGACGTTCGAGGAGATCAGCGAAGCGGACTCTGTGCTGTGAAACGTGTAGGGGCGGCGCTGCTGGTGGCGTCGTTGAGTTTCCCGCTGAGTGCCTACCACGTGGACCCGTCGTACAACAGGGACCGGACGGGTCTTGCTGTGGTGCATCCGGACGGACGTGTGTCCATTTCGCCGAAGGCGGAGGAGGCCCGGCCGGCGCTGTCGCTGGCGAAGCTCTATCTGGGCTACTACGTGCTGTACAACGGCACGAAGGCTGAGAAGAAGCAGGTGGAGGAGATGATTGCCTCCTCTGATGACGGGATTGCCAGCACGTTGGATGCGAAGTATCCGGAGGCGATCGATCAGATTGCCGAGGACTTTGACTTGAAGCAGACGGCACGTGGTGTGTCGTGGGGGAAGTCGCAAACTTCGGCGCGGGATCTGGCCACGTTCATCGCGTCGATTGTGTGGGACCCGGCGGCGAAACCGCTGTTCGCGGGCATGGAGAAGCAGACCGCGGTGGCGTCGGACGGTTTCATCCAGGGGTTTGGCACGGCCCGGTTGAAGCGTGTGAAGGGCTCGAAGATGGGTTGGTCAGACGACCGGGAGAGTGCGACGGGCTCGGTGTCCTGGGGTGAGATCGGCAAGGAAACGTGGGCGGTGGCCGCACTGACGTACGGCACCGCCTACGAAAACACGGTGGATACCAACGTGGGTATCAACCAGGTCAACGACGGAGATACTCCGCAACATCCTGCACTCGACGGCGGATTTCTGCCGGTGTGGAAATAAACCCCTTGGCATAATACTCGGTGCCCTCGAGGCCTGACCCGGCCGGGACCTGCACGAATCCCTCCCGGTTGGTGGTGGGGAAGGTGAAGATGTAGTCGTCGGCGGTGGGGGCTGGGGCATCCCCAAGCACCCATGCGGTGACGGGGCCGGGCAGTTGGTCGACGGCGCGTTGGGCGTCTTCTGCGCGGTCGACGTCGAGGATCGTCGTGCCGGAGAGTTCAGCGGCGGCGGCCACGTCGGGGCGCCACAGCATCTCTTTGGCATTGTCGGGCCCGTCCCACACGGAGACGGCCCACGCGCCGGTCGGGTTGCTCGGCTTGAACACAACACCGAGCTCATGCTTCTCGACGACCACCTCACCCGACCACTTCGTCGCCGGCATCGCATGATCCACCGCACTGCCAAGCATGAGCATGGCGGCGTGTGTGATCCTGTCTGGAAGGAGTGCCAGGTAGTTCGGGCCGTCCTCGTAGGTCGCCTCGATGTAGGAGGCGAGCTGCTCCAACTGCAGTTCCGGCGGCAGGTCGCGCTTGACGCCACCGACGTTGAAGTTCGGGTCACCCTGTTCGTTGAGCGGGTATTCCTCTACCAAATCGTCACCCTGTCCTCGGGCTCGATCCACATCTTGGAGCCCTTCTCTACGTCGAAGGCGTCGTAGAACTCGTCGATATTCGCAGCGATGACGTTGCAGCGGAACTCGTTCGGGGCGTGCGGGTCAATGGCCAGCAGCTGTGCCGCCATCTCCGGACGGGCCTTGGAACGCCACACGCGAGCCCACGCGTAGAACAGGTTCTGGAAGCCTTCGCGGGTTTCTTCGAGGCCCTTGTCGGCGAGGTATTTCTTGTACGCCACGACGGCGATGCCGAGTCCGCCAAGGTCACCGATGTTCTCGCCGAGGGTGAACTCGCCCTTCACTCCAGAGGTGTCGGTGCCCTCGAGGACGGACGGGACGAGACCGTTGAACTGATCGACCAGTTTGGAGGTGAGTTCCTCGAAGTTGGTGCGGTCCTGTTCGGTCCACCAGGAGTTGAGGTTGCCCTGGCCGTCGTAACGCGAGCCCTGGTCGTCGAAACCGTGGCCGATCTCGTGGCCGATCACCGCGCCGATCGCGCCGAAGTTTTGGGCGGCGTCGGCATCGGGGTCGAAGAACGGCGGCTGCAGGATCGCGGCCGGGAAGGTGATGTCGTTGACTACCGGGTTGTAGAACGCGTTGACGGTCTGCGGGCTGGACACCCACTCGTCGCGGTCGGATGGCTTGCCGATCTTGCCCAGCTGGTAGTCGTGCTCAAACGCGGCACCGCGGCGCACGTTCTCGACAAGGTTGTCCGTGAACTCCAGGCCTTCGTAGCTGCGCCACTTGTCGGGGTAGCCGATCTTCGAGTTGAACTGGGAAAGCTTCTCTGCGGCCTTCTTCTTGGTTTCTTCGCTCATCCAGGGGAGGTCGGCGATGCGGGTGCGGTAGGCGTCGATAAGGTACTGCACCAATTCCAGCATCTGTTCCTTGGACTCCGGCGGGAAGTGGCGCTTGACGTATTCGCGTCCGATGTCCTCGCCGATGAGGGATTCTGCGAGGGCCACGCCGCGCTTCCAACGGTCGCGCTGCTGGGTCGCGCCGGAAAGCTTCTTGCCGTAGAACTCGGAGTTTGCCCTTCCGATCTCCTCGCTGAGCACGCCGGCGCGGGAACGCAGGATGTTCCACGCAGCCCACAGCTGCCAGTCGGCGAGCGTTTCGCGGCGCAGCATTGCATCCAGATCCGCGGTGTAGGAGGGCATCATGTCGATGACGCGGCCGTCGGGGAGGCCGGAGGCGCGAAGCATCTTCTGCACCAGCGGCGGCATGTCGGAGAGTTCGGCCGGGTTGTAGGTGGCAATCGCGTCGCGCGACTTCACCACATCCCAGTGGGAGTCTGCCAGCGCCTTCTCCACGTTGATAATGCGCTGTGCGGCGATCTCCGGGCTCAGCCCCAGCAGGTACTTCGGGGCGAGGAACTCGAGCATGCGCGCGACGTGCTTCTCATAGTCAGCGAGCGTCTGTGCGTGTTGTTTCTCGTGGTAGTAGGCCTCGTCGGGAAGCCCAAGCCCCGATTGCACGAGGTACGGGACGGAATCCTCGCCCTGGGAATCCTTCTCCACCCAGTAGGTCAGCGGTGCGCCAATGCCTGTGCGCTCCAAGAGCCCTAACTTTTCGACGAACTCCTCAACGCTCGCCACCTCAATCAACTCCAAGTCGGCGTTGAGGGCGTCGATGCCTGCAGCGTTGACCGCATCCACGTCCATAAAGGAGGTGTAGAGGGCGTTGCCGTCCGCAAGAATGGCGTGGACATCTTCCTCCGCCTTATCGCGCAGGGCGTAAAACGCGCCGTCAATGCCGCGGTCAGCGGGGATTTCGTGGTTGGCGACCCACTCGCCGTTTACTACTTCAAAGAGGTCATGCATGCCACCATGCTACGGAATTGGCACCTGGATCGGGGCCAAAGATTGCTCAATAATCCAGTTGGATGCCTCCCGCTGCTGGCCGAGGGTGTAGCTGCCGTGCAAACCAATGTCGTGGAAGACAGCAAACGCGCCCAACCCGAGGGAACGGAACAGGTTGTTGAACTCCCCGAACGGGATCTGCCCCGCCGCCACGTTGGTGCGCATCGCCGGGGAGACAAGACCACGGTGCGCCTCGTTCATGTTGCACACCAGGTCACCGGCATTGCAGATCTCTAGCACGCGGGGGCCGAGCTCGCCGTAGCCCTCCGGGAGCGGGCCGAGGGAACCGCGTGCGTGCGGGGAGGTGCCGTGGGACAGCACCGCACCGTTGTCGCCCTGGTACGGGTTGGCAAACAGTGCCACACCCGAGACTTTCTCCGGCGCGATCGGGCCGCGACCGTGCGCAATATCGCTGGTCAAGCGGGCGGCGATGTCGGCGCCGAGGGAGTAACCGGTGAAGGAGAAGCGGGCGTCCGGGCACGCATTGGCTAGGCGGGTGACAGTTGCACGCGCCTTGTTGTAGCCAGTGGCGGACGCCTGCTTGTACGGGGTAGCCGCGAACGGGGTGGAGCGGTACGAAACCCAGACTGGATCGATCTCGCCGGCGGTGCCGAGCTTGGTCAGGATGCCCGTCATGAACACGTTGCCACCGTGCGGCACGTAGTCCGGGATCCCCTCAGCCGTGTTCGCCCCGCCCGGCACCGCAACCAAGTAATGCGCGGAGCACCCCTGCTGCTTGAAGGGCTGTGCTTCCGCAGTGGTGGTTGCGGTGGCGATGACGCTAAGGGCAGCGGTGCAGGCTGCGAGAACATTTCTGAGTTTCATGACATGTGCATCCTAACCCTGCTCGTCAGGGTTTCGCACCTTCATCGGTCCGGGGGTGTACAGGCCGGAACGCGTGGTCACCTCGGTATCCACGTGCGCCAACTCAGGAACGTCGCCGACGGAGTTGCGGCGCGGCTCGTACTGCGCCACCGAACCCCAGTCGCGCTGCCAATCGTCCTTGAGGTAGCCCGGGATCTCATACGAGGTGTTCACGGCCTCCGCAGGGGCGAGCGCGCCGCCGCCGAGGAAGTCCATGAAGCCAGAGAGCTGCTGCTTGCCCGGGCCGTCCGGCATGACGCGGAACTCCGGAATCTCGGTGACACCGTTGGCGTGGAAGAACGGGCGCTGGCAGGGGTATTGGAACGCGACGGTCCAGTCGAGCAGGCCCGGGGTGTCGGAATCGAAACGCTCAGACAGTGGGATCAGCTTCGGGTTGCGCAGCGGCGTGACCGTCAGCCAGTCCTTCTCCGCAAGGGAGGTGTCCTCGCCGACGAGACGCACCACGTTCGCCTCCTCCGGCAGGTCCGCCAGCGGGAAGCGCAGGTTACGCCACAGCGGGGTTGGGCCCTGGTCCAGCATCTCTACCTCGCCGAGCTTGCGCACCACACCGTCCTTGTTGGTGCCGTACTCCAGCTTCAGCTCGGTGCCTTCCTGCTCCACGCCGTTGATGTCGTGGTGGGCGATGCGGCCGGCGACGGAGGTGACCAGGAGGGGGCGGTCGTCGCTAAGCTGCGGCAACTCGTACCACGTGGTCTCCAGCGACGCGGACTGCTTCGGCTCATCATCGAAGGTGCCGGCAACCGGAATGCGGTTGTAGTCTAGGCCGAACGGCAGGCGCACGGTCGAGCCGTTCACGCCGCGCATCGACTTCGGACGGTTGCCCTGGGTGTTCACACGAGAGGTGGACTGGGCTTCGTCGGAAGCGGGATCGACGTCGGCTGTGTCGTCGTCAGACTGTGTGTCGCTCAGCGTGCGGTCCGAAGTATCGGCCGTCTCCGAAGCGATGAATGCCGGCACGCCGTCCGGAGTGAAGCCGATGTTCTTGCCCGCATCCAGGGACTTGCCCAGTGGAACGCCGCCGACGGGGGTGAGGAAGGACTCGTTCGTGTCGTCCTCCAGAAGCACGTCGCCGCCGAGGGCACACACGTCGCCCTTGAACGACTTCACGTTGCCCATACCCACCGAATACGCCGGGGCCTGGGAGACGAACGACTTCACAAACGTCAGGCACGAGAACGTCACCATGAGGATCGCAAACACGGCGATCGGCGCGGACATCACGCCCGACCAACGGGTGCTGATCGTGCGCGGGCCGCGCATCGACTGCACCACACCAATTGCGAACACCACCAGGGCGCTCGCCAGCACCACAGTGTTGGCCTCGATGGCCTTGAACTGCACAGTGCGGTCCCACCACGGCACCGCGAACGAGGACACATACCACCACGCGTTCCAACCCGCCAGGGTAAACGCCATGAGGAACAGCACCGCAGCCATGGCAAATGTGCGGTTGCGGTCCGACTTCATCGCAATCCGGGAGAGCACCACCACACCCACAGCAGCGATCGCACCGCCGAGGCCCGCGTAGATGCCGAAGTGGTGCGTCCACTTCGTCGGGGTGAACAGCAGGAAGAACGTCGCCATGCCCAGGATCAGCATCATGCGCTTGGTCGTGCCGGTGGTCTTGTCGCCCTTCGCCAGCGCCCACAGGATCAGGCCGGTGCACAGCAGCAGCACGAACATGGGGAAGCGGCGCGACATGGAGCCGTCGACGGTCTGCTCGAGAAGCGTTGCGTAACGGGTCCACTCCTCAAACCAGCTCAACGCCGGGCCGACCTCGGAGCGCACCTTCGTCGCCTCCAGCACGGTGGCCAGGGTTTGGTCGTGGAACACCGGCACCATCACCGCCAGGCCCGCGCCCATAAACGGCGCGACGTAAGAAATTCGGGGCTGCGGGCGCGAACCGATCATGCGCAGCACCGCAGGCAGCGAAATCAGGAACACACCAACGGCGGCGAGGCCGGTTGGGCCGCACGCCAGGGTGAAGGCGGCGGTCACGGTGCCCCACGCTGCCGGGGTGAGACGGTTCGTGGCAATCGCGCGCTCGAACAGCGCCCAGGTAGCCATCAGGCCAACCGCAATAATCGGCTCGGGGCGGGTGCCGTTGTTGTACGGCAGCCAGAACGCCAGGAACACAAACGCCGCCGTCCAGTGGGCGACCCTGCGCTCGGCGATCTCCGGGCCCAACTTCGGCAGGATCTCGCGCGACAGCAACCACCACGTGCCAAGCGCTGCAAACAGGGCCGGCAGGCGCATCCACATCGACGCGGTGGTGACCTCCGACAGCAACGACAACACGTCGTAGAACGGGGAGCCGAACGGGGCCTCCGGCACGCCGTACCAGCGGTAGTAGTTGGCCATGTAGTCCGTGTTCGCGGCCACGCGCGCCATGGTCAGCAGGAAGCCATCATCGGAGGTGTTCGCGCCGAAGATGTGCCAAAAGCCAAGGACACCGGCCACGACGCCGTCGAGAGGCTTCAAGCCCTTTGCTTGACGACGACGATAGCGCGCCGGACCATCCAACTTCCTCAACGCCCACAAACTGACCAGGGCGCTCAGCAGGCCGCCCCACATCGCAATGCTCTTGATCAGCGTCGGGGAGGACGTGAAGCGGGAGTTGATGTTCATATGGGCGGACAGGCCGTCGTCGATAAGCGTGTGCTTATTCTCAAGCTCCGTGTACATGCCTGTGACCTGCGGGCGGTAATCATCCTCGCTGGTCTCCGAGTGGGACGTGCCCGGGATCTCAACCGTGGTCTCCTCGTGCGTCACGCTGACGTGCAGCTTCGCATCGTCGGGGAGGTTGCGGACTTCGTCTGGGGTGAGCTCGAAAAGTACGTCGTTGAGGGAAGTCACCACCAAACCGCCGTCGGGAGCGGTGATGAACAGGCCACGGTCCGTCGCCTTATTCGACGACTCCGGCAACGTACCGAAGATCAGAGTTTGGTCGTTGCGCAGCTCACCGACGCTGTTGGCCGGCACCGTCACCTCAAGGTCCTGCGGCGCCAACGAAATCAGCGGTGCGTTGATCGAACCAACCGTGTCGTTCTGCGGCCACGACACGCTCGCCTCCGTCTGCTTCACCGGCAAAAACGGGGTGAGCAGCAGAAGCACAAACGCGATGAGACCAGAAACGGTCGCAATATGACGAGTAGATCCAGTTTTCACTCCGGTCACCTTACTTCCTCACCGCGACAGCAAACGGTCCGATGAACTTCACGTCCCAATTCGCCTTGTCAAACGCCTCCGGGTTGAAGAACAACCCTTGGTAGCGCACGTTCGGCTGGCTTGGGTAAATGTCGTGGGCGATGTGGGTCTTAAAGTCAGAATCCTCACTGCCGCGGAAAATGAAGGCAGTCGGCGGCTCCCACTGACTGTTGTCGATAGCCTCCGTGAACTTCTTCGGGTCGTCGTAAGAAATCTGCGACCACGACTCCAGCTCACCGTTGCGCTGCTCAAACTCGCCGAGCGGGTTAGCGTAGTGGCTGGTAAACGCGTTGAAGCCGAAGAATGGCTGGAAGGCCATGAAGTTGATCTCGTCGGTGTAGATCACGGCCTCGTTCTTCATGTGGCCGTGCTCTTCGATGTAGTCGGCGATCTCGTTGTAGTACTGGCCCGCATCCGGCGGGAAGCGGTCCGCGCGCTCGCCGTAGCCGTCGGTATCGGCGTAGGCCTGGTCGATGTACGCCTCGTTCTTCACCGCAATGTGCTGCACCATCTGCAGCGACGCCACCGCCACCAGGACAATCGCCACCACGTTCAAGGCGGCCTTGTTCTTCACCTTCCGCTCCAACCAGGTCAAGCGGAAGTTCGCTACCGCAATCACGCCGAGGGTGGCAAACAGCAACACAACCAGCACCTCGAGGCGGAAGCCCAGCAGGGAAGTGCCCAGGAGGGTGATCGCCATGGAGGCGAGCGCCCACACGTAGCTCACGCCAATCGCCGCGCCCAGGGAGGCGATCTCCGGGTCGCGGAACCGCACGATAAGTCCAATGAGGCCGAACAGGCACAGCAGGCCTACCAGGGACAACGACAGGAACGGCAGGGCAAAGTAGGTGCCCTCGATGGGCAGGAAGTGGTTCGCGGTAGATTTCAGCGCCTCGTCACCGGTGACTACACGCCAGATGTACGGACCCCACGAGATCGCAGCGATGGCCATGGAGGCGAACCCGACGATGAGCAGGTGCTTCAGCGGGGTCAGGGTGCGCTCGCCGGTGAAGAACATCACCACCGCGATCACTACAACCGTCAGCGCGCCAATGGCGGTGAACAGGGTGTAGAACGACGCGGAAATGCCCAGGTAGATCGTCAACGCGGCGGTGGCTGCCCACGAGCCACTCAGCGCCCTGTGGGCCCACACCGCCGCGGCCGGGAGGAACATCGCCACGATTGCCGCGTAAGGCTCCTCTGGGACTTCCGTCAGCACGATCGCGGTGGTCACCACGGCAATCGCGGTAGCAACCGGCAGGGAACCGACGAGCCTGCGCCAGATCGGCGTCAGCATCGCCGCACCCGCCGCCAGGGTGGCAATCGCGTACGGCTGGTACACCTCCCAACCGTCCATGCCCAGCACGTTGGCCACACGCCCGCCGACCCAGAACCAACCCATCGGGTAGAAGGTGGGCAGGTCCTTGTAGGCCATGTCCGCGTGGCCCAGGTTTTCAGTCATGCGGGACAGGAACTGCGTCCTAAACCCCTGGTCAACCTGGATGCCGTCGAGATACAGCTTGGTGGCAGACAGCGGAATGCCAAGCGTTGCGACGACCAACCCCGCCGGCACCAACGCCATCACCGCAGAAATAATCCAGTGCTGCTTCCCGCGCGTCCACAGCACCGCCAGCACAGCGGCGATGCCCAACAGGACGAACGACACACCGGTGGCCAACGACCTGGTCACCATGGAGGTATTGAACGCCGGCAGCGAGATCTGGTGCAGCACAAACCACGCAGCAAGCGAGAGAATGCCGCCTGCGAGCCCCGCCGCGACGGTACGGACGGCTGTCTGCCCCGGTGACAGCTCGTCGGGATGATAAGCGGTAGTCATGCGTAATAGTGTCGCATACGCTGCCGACACTCACCCCACGCCACGTTCCGCCAGGTACATGAGGATGGCGCGGACGCGACGGTTGTCCTCGTCTGGGGTGAGCCCCAGTTTGGAGAAAATGCTGGACACGTGCTTCGCCACCGCCGCGCCGGAGAGGTAGAGCTTGCCCGCGATCTCACTGTTGGACAGGCCTTCTGCCATAAGTTCGAGCACCTCCACCTCGCGAGGGGTGAGCGTGGTTAACCAGCGTGAGCTCGCCGCCATGAGTGCGCCCGCCACGTCCGGGTCGATGACCACGCCGCCACCTGCCACGGTTTCGCAGGCCTGGATGAAGTCTTTCACCTCGGCGACGCGGTCTTTGAGCAGGTAACCGGTGCCGCCGTCACCGCCGGAGAACAGTTCCCGCGCGTAGGCAGGCGCGACGTATTGCGACAGCACCAGCACATTCACCGGGCCGCGTTTGCGTAGTTCCAGGGCGGCTTGGAGGCCGTCGTCACGCATGTTCGGCGGCATGCGCACGTCCGTGATCACCAGGTCGGGCCCATACTTATCGACGACCCCCAGCAACCCATCCGCACACTCCACCTGCGCCACAACCTCGTGGCCGCGCCGGGTGAGCAACCCTGCAACACCCTCCCGCAGCAGCGCGGAGTCGTCCGCGATAACGATCCTCATGGCGCAATCCCACTTTCTCCTCGGAACAACAGCAACGGAATACGTGCGGTGACAGTGGTCGGGCCACCGTCCGGCGAGTGCAGCTCCATCTCACCGCCGAACGCCGCGATGCGTTCTCGCATACCCTCCAGCCCGCCGCCGGGCGTGATGCGAGCGTTGCCGCCGCCCTGGTCAGTGACGGAAACATTCAGGGTGTGGTCGCAGGTGACCAGCACGCTGACCGGTACATGTGGTGCGTGCTTCGCGGCGTTGGTTAAGGCTTCGGTGGTGAAGAAGTAGGCGGCGGCGGTGACGGAGGTGTCGATACGCGGCAGCTCGTGCGGGGCACGGACCGTGACATGCGGGCCGTGCTGTGCGGCGGCGGTCTCGATCGCGGCAACCAGCCCGTGGTCCGATAGTTCCCGCGGGTGGATGCCCCGTACGGTTCTTCTGAGTGCGTCGAGGCCGTTGTGGAGGTCGCGGGCGGCGTCGTCGAGAAGCTGCGATGCAATGTCCAACCTTGCCTCGCCCAACTTCATCGCGGCGGCCACAAAGTATTGCTGCGCGCCGTCGTGCAGGTCGCGCTCGATGCGCAGCCGCTCCACCTCGTACGCCTCCGCGATCCTGCGCCGCGAAACCGTCAGTTGGTGGATTTTGGCGGCCGCGCGCTCCTCGTGTTTATGTCGCCGCATGGCCCCGAGCGTAGCGGGGTAGAGCTAGCACTACCCATATTCGGGACCCAGGGCCATAGTGCTTATCGACGACCACCTGTGGAATAGAAACTATGCTTGAACTCAACGACATCACGAAGTCCTTCACCCAACAACGGGTCCTCGAAGGCATCAGCCTGACGGTTGGTGGCGGCGAATCCGTGGCGATCATGGGTCCCTCTGGCTCCGGCAAGTCGACCCTGCTGCACTGCATGTCCGGCGTGCTCGTGCCCGACAACGGCCAGGTGCGCTTCAACGGCCAGGACGTGTCGGCCATGAGCGACGCCGAACGCTCGCGCCTGCGCCTGGAAAACTTTGGCTTCATCTTCCAAGACGGCCAACTGCTGCCGGAGCTGACCGCCACCGAAAACGTCGCCCTGCCGCAGATCATGCGCGGGGTGCCGCGTGCGGAGGCGCACGCCGAGGCCATCGACATGCTGACCCGGTTGGGCTTGGGCGCCTTTGTGGACCGGTACCCGGGGCAACTCTCCGGCGGCCAGGTGCAGCGCGTGGCCATCGCCCGCGCCTTGGCCGGGCCGCCGTCGGTGGTGTTTGCCGACGAGCCGACGGCGGCGTTGGACCAGGCCACCGGGCATGAGGTCATGCAGCAGATCGTGGCAATCGCGCAGAAATTTGGTGTGACCCTAGTGCTGGTCACGCACGACCCGAAGATCGCCGACTGGTGCAGCCGCCGCGTCGAAATCCGCGACGGCCTGATCCACTCGGAGGTGACGCGATGAGTGCGGTGACGTTGATGCGGTCGGCGGTGTCGCAGACAAGCGAAGGGCGCTCGCAACGGCAGATCGGCGAACGCTGGGTCCGCGCGTTGTCGCTGGTGGCGGTAACCGTAGCGACCTGGATGCTGTGCACGCTCATGGGCGGCACCTGGATGTTCCTCGCCCGCGACCTGCACCCGCATGAGGCGCTCGTGGAAATCGCAGAGTCGATGGGCGGGCCGATTTCCACGGCGTATATCTTCCTCGCGCTGTTCGCGTGCGTGCTCCTCGTGCCGAGCCTGCTGGGGCTGCTCACCCAAGCCGCACGGGCGAACCTCGGCGGGCGCGAAGAACACCTGGCGGCGCTACGCCTCATCGGCGCGACAGCCGGCGAAGTGCGCGGGATGATGATCTTGGAGTCCCTGCGCCAGGCCCTGGTTGGGTTGGTGCTCGGGTCGGTGCTGTACATAGTTACGTGCCCGGCGTGGAGTTTGCTGACGTTCCAGGAAAAGCGCGTCGGCGCCTGGGAGATGCTCACCTGGTGGGTCATCCCCATCGCCTGGATCGTCGTGCTGGTGCTGGCTGCGTGCTCCGTGTGGCTTGCTTTGCGACGAGTCGCCGTCACCCCACTCGGCGTCACCAAGAAAATCCCGCCGAAGGGACAAAACATGATCACGCTGGTGCTGTCACTGGTTGGCGCGGTGGTGCTGTACCGCTACCTCAGCTCGCTGACTATCGCTCCGCAGGCAGACGCGTTGGAGTTCGGCGCCTTGTTGGTCGTGGCAGGCGGCGTCCTTACTGTCAACGCATTGATCGCCGTCGGCGTGATCCAACTCCTCGCACGCCTGAGCTACTGGGTCCCCGGAGCTGCGAATTACGTGGCCACGCGCCGGGTCGGCCGAGGCGCGAAAACCACCTGGAAGCGAGTGACCGCCCTGTACTTCGTGGCGTTCATCGGCGGCGTCGGCGCCTGGATCTCCGCAGTACCGGACATCGAGGACGAGCCCGCCCTGAAGATGATTACGGGTGATATTCCCTCCGGCGTGGCCATCACCGCCGTCTTCGCGGCGGTCCTGTTGGTGTCGTCCACGCTGCTCACCCAGGCACTGTCCGTGGTGGAGCAGAAGCAACTGACCAAATCGCTCTACTTCATTGGCGCGCCGGCCGCGTTCCACACCAAGGTTGCCGTGCGCGAGGTTGGGGTTCCCATGCTGGTGGTGGCCCTGCTGGGATTCGGCATGGGCAGCCTGATGGGCACCATCATGGTCATGGTTCACGTCAACGTGCTGGACAAGGTGGCCCTGTTCGCTGCGCTCGTCGCCGTCGCGCTGGTTGGTTGTGTTTTGGCGGTGGTGGGGACCGGTCGGCTGCGCGAGCAGGTGCTGATGGGGATGGGCCGCGCCAAGGACTAGGCGAGTCCTGACACATTACGCCGGAAAATGTCAGGTCCTGGGAGTTTAGGGCCCGTCTGACAAATTCAGCCGCAATCTGTCAGCGGAGACAGATTGCGGCTGAATTATGCGGGTCGAACTAGAAGTTCAGCTTGCTCATGATCGGCGCCGGAATCGCCTTCAGCACCAGGGAGATCGGGCCGAAGAGCTTGTGCACGAACACCGATGGCTTGCCGGCCAGGGCAGCCTCCACGGCAGCCTCGGCGACGTCTTCCTTGTTTACGGTCAGCGGGGCCTCGTCGAGACCATCGGTCATCTTGGTGCGCACCTGGCCCGGGCGGACCACGGTGACCTTCACGCCGCTGTCCTTCAAAGCTTCACCGAGCTGCAGGTAGAAGCCGTCGATGCCGGCCTTCGCAGCACCGTAGACAAAGTTGGAACGGCGCACGCGCTGGCCCGCCACCGACGACAGGGCGATGATGTTGCCGCGGCCCTGACGCTTCATCTCCTGGCCCAACAGCACACCGACCGACATCGGGGCGGTGAAGTTGGTCTGCGCCGAAGCGACGGCGGCAGCCTGGTCCTGCCAGAGCTGCTCCTGGTCGCCGAGCGTGCCGAAGGCGACGACAGCGACGTCGACCTCGCCGTCCTCAAACGCCGCATCGATCACGGCAGGGTGGGAGGCGAAATCCAGGGCGTCGAAATCGACCAGGCGTACATGGCCTGCGCCGGCGTTCTGGACTTGGGCGATGGCGTCGTCGATACGCGGGGAGTTCTTGCGCGCACACAGGGTGACGGTGGGGCTGCCGCCGCGGGAGACGAGCTCGCTGACAATCGCGAGCCCGATCTCACTCGTGCCGCCGAGGAGGAGGATGTGTTGGGCTTGGCCTACTGCGTTCAGCATGGGTACTCCTTAGTTGAGCTCAAGACGGCGGGACATGTCGGATGCGAACACGCCAGTCGGGTCGATGTCGCGGCGGGTCTTCAACCAGCCTGGCAGTTCCGGATACATCTTGTGGAACTTCTCTGCGCTCGTGCGCGATTCCTTGGCCAGGTAGAGGCGGCCGCCGAACTGCATAACCTGGTCATCCAGGCGGTCGAGGAACTCGTTGAGGCCATCCCTAATTGGGAAGTCCACGCACACGTTCCAACCCTTCATCGGGTAGGACAGCGGCGCCTGGTTGCCTTCGCCGAACAGCTTGAACACGTTCAGGGCGGTGTAGTGGCCGGAGGACTGGATGTCGTAAATGATGTCCTTGAACGGCTCCACAGCGTCGGTCGGGACGACGAACTGGTACTGCAGGAAGCCAGCCTTGCCGTAGCCGCGGTTCCACTTCCCGATGAGGTCCAGCGGCTGGTAAAACTGCGTCAGGTTCAGCACCTGGTTCCGGGCGGGGGAGCCCATCATGTAGTACGCCTCGCCGATGGCGCTCAACGTCAGTTTGTTCATGGTCCAGGACGGGAAAATATCCGGCACCGTCATCAACTGCGGAGCGTTGAACTTCAACGGATCCTTAGCCAGCTTCGGAGCGAACTCCTTCAACTGATCCAAGGTGGCCAGCGAGCCGCGGGAGATGGTGGAGCGGCCCGTCTTCGGCGGAGCGGAAATCGCGTCGAACCAGGCCGACGAGTAGGTGTAGTTCACCTCAGAGCCGTCGGAGTGGGCCGCGATCGTCTCGTCGAGCGTGTCCGTGCGGTCGGTGTCCGCGATGAAGTAGGCGGTCTCCGTCTTGGTCATCTGGATCCGGGCGCGCAGGATAATGCCGGTCAGACCCATGCCGCCGACGGTGGCCCAGAACAGCTCGGCGGTCTCGCCGGTCGGCTCCAAGTGCAGCACGCGGCCGTCCGCCACCAGCAGCTCCATGGACAACACGTGGTTGCCAAACGAGCCCGCAGAGTGGTGGTTCTTACCGTGAATGTCCGGGCCGATCGCGCCACCGATGGTGACCTGGCGGGTACCCGGCAGCACCGGGACCCACAGGCCATACGGCAGGGCGGCCTTCATGAGTTGGTCAAGGCTCACGCCTGCGTCGACGTCGACAATGCCGGAGTCCGGGTCGATGGAGTGGATCCGGTTCAGCGGCGTCATATCGACGACCAAACCGCCACCATTCTGGGCGGGATCACCATAGGAGCGACCCAGACCACGGGCGATGACGCCGCGGCGCTTGTGCTCGGGCAGGTCCGCGTTCTCATCCGCGACCCGCTTGACTGCCTCCGCAATCGTGTCCACGTCAGGGGTGGACAGGACCTGGGCGGTGGACGGGGCGGTACGGCCCCATCCGTAGAGGGATTGGGTTGTCAGTTCCATGCCCACAACCCTACCGCCGGACTAGAGATCCATAATGCTACGAATCTCCGCAGGCAGTTCTTCTTGGCTCGAAATCACAGGTCCGTCGTGTTCGCGAAGAATCTCATAGATACGTGTGCGGCCTTTGGAGTCCACAAACGGCAGCTCCTCGGCCATCAGGCGCACCATGAAGTCGGACAGGGGGACCTCCACACGCTGCGCCGCCTCATGGATCGCGTCCGGGTCATCACCTTTGTAATGCTTCCTCATGGCACACGAGCCTAGTAGGGTAAGCGCCCGTGTCCTCGAACTCTTCCCTGAAACAGCAGCTCATCCCGTTTTTGGTCATCGGTATCGGCTGCGCTGTCATCGACTTCGGCATCACCAACACCCTCGACCAAGCCCTCGACGTCCAGCGCGACCTTGCCAAGGCCGTGGGCTGGGTCTTCGGCACCATCTCCGCCTACGTGCTGAACTCCAAGTTCGCCTTCAACGCCAAAATCGACGCCAAAAAAGCCAGCGCCGTATTCATCCTCTACGCCACCACCTTTGCGGTGCAGATGCTGCTGTGGAGGGTGACGGACGAGCCGTTGTCGTCGCTAGGCCTGCAAGATTCGTGGAAGAACGCCGTGTCCTTCGTCATCGCACAAGGCGTAGCGACGACTACCAACTTCCTCCTCCAGCGCTACTGGATCTTTAAAGGCGCTAAGGGCGGCGAAAGTCCTCTCGCGCCCCCCGCCTAAGCAACTTCAGCCAATCGAGGAAGCCCTTCGGATCCTTCTTCTCCACCAGGAAGAACCACCCGAACCGGACAACCTCCTGCAACTGCATCTTCTTCATGCCGCGCTGATTGATGATGTAGCCACGGTTGCGGTACGTGAAATACCGCTTCGTCTCATTATCCGGGAATTGCGCGTGCGCCCGCCCGCCCATAATCGGATGGAACTCGTCCGACCCATCCGGGTGCAGATAAAACGCCGTCAACGCCGTGCCATACTTCAGGCCCGACTGCGCCAGACGACGGTGGTATTCCACCTCATCGCCCCTGATAAACAGACGGTAATCCGGCACGCCAATGCGTTCCATTGCCTTCGCCGAAATCAACGCGCCATTAAACAGACTGGCGTACTGCGGCAAAAAATCGCCCTGCAGCTCATCAACACGCCGGTGCCACGTCGTGCCCTGCCGCAGCGGAAACGCCAGCTTCTCCGGGTCGTTGATGTTCGCCACCACCGGCGACACCTCCGACAACTGGTGCTGTTCTGCGGTTCGGTACAACACCTCCAGCACCGTGTGATCCCGCGGGCGACCGTCATCATCCGCGCACCAAATCGCATCCGCCCCCAGCGCCAGCGCGTGCAAGAACCCATACGCGAAGCCACCCGCCCCGCCCAGATTGGTCTTGCTTGGTAGGTAGATGCCCTTGTTGTTGGCGAGCTCGTCGACAAGCACACGCACCGCATCCTCATCACCGTTATCCACCACAATGACCCAATCCACCGGATGCGTCTGCGACACCACCTGCTCCAACGAATGTCGCAGCAGGTCAACGCGCTTATGGGTCACAATCACGGCAGCAGTCGTACCGTTGCGATTCAAGGCAGTCATACATTTATTGTGCCCGAGGGATCCCAAACCGTCGTTCTTGCGTCTAATAACCATGACCAACCTACGAAACGGCATGAGTGTCGGACCAACCCACGGCCTCTTCTACGTGGCACACCTCCCACAAGGGCTGAAAACCGTCCGCATCAGCCAACACTTCCACATCCAAGCCGGCCTCCAACGCCCATTCGACACCGCTCAATCCGACGCCCGCCGCCACCCTAAAGGCATCATTTATCAAACACCCATTGCTTACCGCGCGGCTGCCCATGGAATCGAGAACCCAAGCTCGGTGGTGCTTGGATACAGCGCGTTGGCCCTATATGGGCTGCCCTACCTGGTCGAAGGGAAAGACACCGTGCTAATGAACCCTTCCGCCGAACGCAACCGACAAGGCAACATCCACCGCCCCTCAATCGTCCGACGCGGATGTAGAAAAACTGAAGTGTGGGACGTCAAAAACGGCAGCTATCCGCTACGCGTTGCCAGCCCCGCGGCTGCCACAGTCCAGGCGCTGAAAGAGATTCGCAAAATGGCTAAGGCGCAGCAGCCGAGGACGTTAGCCGGGCACAGCCTCGACATAGTTGAAGCAATCACGCTCCTCGACTGCGTGCAGCGTTACCTCGGTGTTGAACCACTATCGATCCTCCAAGCCAGCCCTGGAATCATCGACCAAAGGTGGGTTGCGCGGGCCCTAGCGGAATCAAGCAGTCTGGCGGATTCTCCGAAGGAAACCGAAATCCGCCTACTTGCCCAAATGGTGTGTTCCAAGCTGGGGCTCGAGCTAGAAGAACAGGTGGCTGTCTACAGGGGTAAGAAGATCCTCACGAGGTTTGACCTGGCCATTCCAGAGCTGAAGATCGGCATTATGTACGACGGGGCCCACCACAATTCCGCCACTCAATGGCACAAGGATGCTGACATCAACTCGGGGCTCACCATCGCCGGTTGGAGGGCGCTCCGGTTCACCTCCGCCAACGTGCACAAATTCGTTGACCTACTGACGGCGTTGATCACTGAGGTGCTCGCCGGGCGTTGAGGGATCTGGAGACGGACGTCCCTGACAAATTTTACAAAATCTGTCAGGGGCGATTTCTGACCTGCAAGTATGCGGCTGACTGACAGATTCCGCCGGACTTTGTCAGCCGACCGGCCGAGCGGGAGGCTGGAGGGCCCAACCAACACCTACCCGTGGAAGCGCTGCACCAGTTCTGCGACGTGGTCGCCGGCTTCGGGGCCTTCGTAGGCGCGGACGACGTCGGCGACCAGGCCGGCCTCCCTAATTTCGCCCTTGTCCACCCACAACGCGGTGTTGCAGAGCTGCGCCAGGAAGTCGTTGGAGTGGGAGGCGAACACGAGGATGCCGGAGCGCTCGACCATTTCGGCCAACCTCACGCGGGCTTTGGACATGAAGGCGGCGTCGACGGCGCCGATGCCTTCGTCGAGAAGCAGGATCTCGGGTTCGATGGAGGTGACCACGCCCAACGCCAGGCGGACGCGCATGCCGGTGGAGTAGGTGCGCAGGGGCATGGAGAGGTAGTCGCCGAGTTCGGAGAATTCGGCGATGTCGTCCATTTTGGCTTTCATCTGTTTGCGGGTCTGGCCGAGGAAGAGGCCGCGGATGATGATGTTTTCGTAGCCGGAGATTTCGGGGTCCATGCCGACGCCGAGGTCGAAGACGGGGGCGACGCGACCGCGGACGTCGGCGACGCCGCGGGTCGGTTCGTAGATGCCGGAGAGCAGTCGCAACAAGGTGGTTTTACCTGCGCCATTGTGGCCGACGAGGCCGACGCGGTCGCCTTCCCGCAGGTGCAGGTTGATGTCGCGGAGTGCTTCGACGACGACGGTGTTGGAGGCGTTCTGGCCGATTTTGCCGCCGGCCGAGGACATCATGGCCTTTTTCAGGGAGCGGGATTTGGCGTCGAAGATGGGGAAGTCGACGCAGGCGTTGTAGGTGTCGATGGAAACCATGTGTAACTCCTAGACCCAGTACGGCACGCGGAAGCGCCACTGTTTCATGGCCAGCAGGGTGATGAGTACGCCGACGATGGTGCAGGCGATGACGATGAGCCAGTGGTAGGCGGCGACGGGGTCGTCGATAAGCGGTGCTCTGACGATTTCGAGGTAGTGGAACAGGGGGTTGATCTCAGCGAGCATTGCACGCTTTTCGACGACACCACCCTGGTCCTTCAGCGTCCTCGTCGTCCATACGATCGGGGTGACGTAGAAGAGGAGTTGGACGAGGGCTTCGAGCAGCGGGGCGACGTCGCGGAAGCGGGTGGCCACCATGCCGAAGAACATGGCGACCCACACGCCGTTGACCAGCAGCAGGGCCATACCCGGGAAGAAGAGGAGTGTGTTCAGGGTGATGGGGATGCGGAAGATCAGGGCGAGTAGCACCCAAATGACCATGTTGTGGGCGAGGAACAGCGTTTGGCGCCACACGAGCCGGTAGATATGCACCGACAGGGCGGACGGGAGCTGTTTGATCAGCCCTTCGTTTTCGATGAAGACGTTCGCGCCGTCTTTGATGCAGCCGGAGATGAAGCCCCAGACGATGAAGCCGACGGTGACGTGGGGGAGGAAGTCGGCGACGTCGATTTGGAACAGCATGGAGTACAGCAGGCCGAGGGCGAGCGACATCACACCGGTGGCGATGGTGATCCAGAGGGGGCCGAGCGTGGAGCGCCGGTAGCGTTGTTTGATGTCTTGCCAGCCGAGTTGGAGCCAGAGTTCGTGTTGGCCCCAGCCGCGGATGAGGTCGTCGAATGCCCGCCGGAACGTTTTGGATGTTGATGGCGGGGTGTTTTCGCCAGGCGCGCTGGTCATCCGGGCGACGTCATCGCGCAGTTGTTCTACGTTATGCACGCAGTTCACCCTAGTGCACAAGTTTCATGCCCCCGAGCTGGTGGTGTGCGCTGTGTCGGACGCACGTGCATAATTAGGGGCGTTCTTGCGTGAAGGAGGTCGGCCGTGGCTTATGACGTGTGGGGGGTCCGTGGGCTTTACGGGTCGTTGGGTGGCGGTTGGACGTATCTGAATGCGCATGTGTCGCCACAGGTGCCGGAGAAGGTTGCGGGGGCGGTTGCGCGGAGTTTCCGTAATGCTGCGTCGGTGCCGCCGCCGGAGCCGGTGTTGGGGTCGCATTCGCGGTCGGATGTTGGTTTGCCGGAGGGGGTGGAGTATCCGAAGGCGGCGCGGTCGGCGATTGCGGATTTGGCTGGGGTGATGCCGGAGCAGGTGGTGTTGGGGCCGAGTGTTCCGGCGTTGTATTCGGCGTTGGTGTCGGCGATGCGTCCGATGTTGCGGCATAACTCGTCGATGGTGCTGAATCCGGTGGATCGTCCGGTGTTGTCGGGGCGTTTGCAGCGCGCTGGCGTATCGACGATTTGGGCGCAGGCCGATCTGGCCACCGGCGATTTGCCTGCGTGGCAGTACCGCGACATTGCGGACGGGTCGACGCGTTTGGTGTCGGTGCCGGCGGCGCATCCGGAGTTGGGCAACGTTGTGGGCGTTGCGGACATTGTGGAGGCGGTGCGTGAGAAGTCCCGGGCGTGGGTGCTTGTGGATGCGTCGGCGTACGCCCCGTACCGTCCGTTGGATTTGGATGCGTGGGGTGCCGATATCGCTGCGGTGGACATGGCCCAGTTCGGCGGCCCGGAGATCGCGGCGTTGATCTTCCGTGATGCGGCGATGTTTAAGCGTTTGGACCGTGAGGCTCTCGAGTTGGAGGTCTCGCCTGGTCTTGCTGGTGGTGTGCCGGCTGTGGTGGAGCACTATGCGTCGTTGGTTGAGGGGGCGGCGGGGAGGTCGTCGAGACGCAATCGCTTGAAGTACTCGATGGGGGAGACCACCGCGTACCTGAACGGGCTGCGGGATGATCTGCATACGTTTTTGGGCACGCTGCCTGCGGTGCACATTGTTGGTGTGACGGGCGAGGCGGCGGAGGATGCGCGTGTGGAGCGCATCCCGCGCCTGGCGTTCGGCGTGCGGGGCGTGCCGTCGGAGACCGTGCTGAATCGCCTGGTTGCGCACGGTATTGTGGCTGCTCAGACGACGCAGACACAGCTTCTCGACGACATGGGCGTCGCCGACATGGGCGGCGCCGTCACCATCGCCATGTCGCCCTTTAATACCCAGAACGACATCGAGCAGTTGGTGCGCACAGTCGCCTCGCTGGCGTAGCCTCGCTGCGCTCGGTTACGCGATCAAAAGGATTTTTCCGGTGTTGTCGCCGGAGTCCATGTGGTCGTGGGCCTTGGCGGCGTCGGCGAGGGGGAACGTGGCGGTGATGTTGGGCTTGATCTGGCCGGACTCGATGAGCGGCCAGACGTTCTTCACCGTCGAGGCGACAATCTCCGCCTTCATCGGACGCGGACGGGCGCGCAGGGTGGTGGCGTGGACCGACAGGCGCCTCGGCATCATCCGGCCAAGCGATAGCGTGCCCTTCGGCCCGCCCTGCACCGCGATGACCACGAGGCGGCCGTCGGTGTTGAGCGCCTTGATGTTCTGCTCCAGGTACGGCCCGCCAACTACGTCGAGGATCACGTCCGCCCACGCCTTGAGTTCCTCGGCGAAGTCCTGCTCCTTGTAGTTAATAAGGACGTCCGCGCCGAGGCCCTTGCAGTAGTCGAGCTTCTCCTGGCTGCCCGCGGTGACGGCGACGGTGCAGCCCAGCGCCTTGCACAGTTGGATAGCAAACGAGCCGATGCCGCCCGCGCCGCCGTGGATCAGTACGTTGTCGCCCTCCTGGATGCCGGCGAGCATGCCCAGGTTCGACCACACCGTGCAGGCCGCCTCCACCACACCGGCGGTCTCCTCCAACGTGAGGTTCGCAGGCTTCGGTGTGAGCTGGCCCTCCGGCACCGCGACGTATTCGGCGTACCCGCCGCCCGCCAGCAGGCAGCCGACCTCTTCGCCCTTTTCGCGGCCGGTGGTGCCCGGGTCCTCGATCACGCCGGCGCACTCCAGGCCAATAATTTCCGACTCGCCCTTCGGCGGCGGGTACTTACCTTCGGCCTGCACGATGTCGCCACGGTTCACGCCCGCCGCCGTGACCTTGACCAGTACCTCCCCGTCCTGCAGTTGCGGGGTGTCCACTTCGGTGAGTTCGAGGGAGCGGGGGTTGGTGTCGTCGATAAGTGTGATCGCTTTCATGCGGCCAGGCTACCGAGATTGAGCGACGCGCGACGTGTTGTAGAGTATGTGCGTCGCACTAGCTTTGCGACGAGGAGACGTGGCAGAGCGGCCGAATGCACCGGTCTTGAAAACCGGCGAGGTTTATCCCTCCAGGGGTTCAAATCCCCTCGTCTCCGCCAATTTCTTTTTGGGGGCTGTTTCTGAAATTTAGGTGAATTTCTCCATAAACGCTGGCAGCGTTTGTCAAGCCTGACGTATGGTTCTTCACAAGTCTGCCTCGGTGTTGGGGCAGCGTATGGCGAAAATATGTTGCTCATGGTGGAGGTAGAAATGGGCGAGAAGTTCACTACGAGGAAAGGCCGTGTGCGTCGCAACGTTGTGGCGCTACTGAGTGCAGTAGCGCTGGGCGTCGGCGGAGTAGCGGTGCCGCAGACCGCGGGTGCTTGGGTCCAGCAGGATATCGAGCGAAACTATGGGGAAAAGCCCGACCCGGTCCAAGAAACGAAGGCGATTTTTGAGACCTTCAAGCCGGAAACAATGCAATCCGATGGGAGCTACACCTACACCATTGGAGGCAAGGCTAAGGCGCCGAAGCCACTCCCCGACCAGAATGATTCTGATTACGAGCTAAAACAGCGTGGTGCGTCTGACATTCTCACGATGACGGTGTGGGTTTGGGCTGCGACCCCCAATACAGTCTTGGAAGAACCCACTGCGGACGACTTCAAGTGGGCTAGCGGTCAAACACGTCCGTTTAAGAGTATTGAGAAAGTCAAGACCGACGATGGTGTTTACACCGATCAAGACGGCAATAAGATCGGCGGTGGCGACGGCTACAAGATTGAGTTTGATATCAACGCAGCAGAAGACAGATTTACTGCGGACATTCAAGCGAAGTTGGAAGCAGATATTCCTGCAGGAGCCCTGGTCACGGCTGCTACTTACGTGGAGACGACGATTAGCCCCCGGGTTATCTGGGAGCATGAAGTCTCTCGGTTGACGGCAGATCCCAACGATTCTGACACGTGTGCAGGTATCGCACACGGACGGCACCGTCTCCAGGGCGGAGGTTATGGCCAGTGGATGGCTGAAATGTATCTCGGTTCGTTGAATGGAAACCTGGAGCTCAGGGGTGCGCCGCGTGTTACATTCACGCTGCCTAACGGTGACACATTCAGCGGTGAAGAATCGGGCATGACTCAGGGTGACGTTTCGTCCCAAGCTCTCGACGCAAACTACAAAGCAGGCTTTGAGAAGTTAAATCCCAACACCGTTTGGGGACAGAAATTTGACTGGCCCTTTGATAAAAACACGGCGACAGGTAAATTTTGGCTCCCCACCGGGACCATCTTCGAATTCGAGCAGAATGTTTACGACAAAGACAAACCCTGCTCGGATGCCAAGTGGGGAGGCGACAAGCTCCACCACCGTGCGATGCTGACATCCGCGAACCCGCCTATTGTCAGGGCCGACACTGCACAAACGTGGTTCAAGATGCCAGAAGGTGAGGAGCCGTGCGACTGTGAACTGGGCTCGGTGGGCGACAAGGTCTGGATTGATAAGAACAAAGACGGAATCCAGGACGAAGACGAAACGCAGGGCGTTGCCGGTGTAAAGGTGGTTCTCAAGGACGCGTCCGGTAAGGAAGTTGCTCGTACGGTCACGGACGAGGACGGCAACTGGAATATCAATGTGAAACCGGGTGACTACACGGTCGTGTACGAGCCGGGGAATAACGTGCCTTCGAAGCCGGAGCAGATCGAACGCACCGTCACTATCAAACCGGGTGAGAAGCGTGACGATATTGACCTGGGTATTCTGCCGTCTGGTTCTGTTGGTGACCGTGTTTGGAATGACGCTAATGGTGATGGCAAGCAGGATGAGGGTGAAGAGGGCCTCGAGAATGTAGTTGTGTTGGTGTCGCGTGATGGTGAGCCGACGCGTTCTGCCGTGACCGATAGCAATGGTGATTGGAAGATTGAGGGTCTTAATCCGAACGCTGAGTACGACATTCGCTTCATCCAGCCGGACGGTTGGGAAGTTACGGGCAAGGTGCCGGGTTCGGATGAGTCGGGTCTGGTGTCCAAGGTGACGGTGAAGCCGAACGAGTACAGGGACGATTACGACCTTGGCTTGAAGAAGACCGACGTAACGTGCGATTGTGAGCCGGAAGCACCGGGCACGCTTGGCGACAAGGTCTGGGTGGATACCAACGGCAACGGTAAGGAAGACCCGGACGAGACCGAGGGTGTCGAGGGCATCACGGTGATCATCCGCGATAAGGATGGCAACGAGGTCATTCGTACGGTGACGGATGAGGATGGCAACTGGAAGGTTGACGTCGAGCCGGGTGACTACACGGTGGAGTACAAGCCGGGTGATCGTGTGCCGTCGAAGCCGGATCAGATCGAACGTACCGTCACCATCAAGCCGGGTGAGAAGCGTGACGATATCGATCTGGGTATTCTGCCGTCTGGTTCTGTTGGTGATCGTGTTTGGAATGACGCTAATGGTGATGGCAAGCAGGATGAGGGTGAAGAGGGCCTCGAGAATGTAGTTGTGTTGGTGTCGCGTGATGGTGAGCCGACGCGTTCTGCAGTCACCGATAAGGACGGTAACTGGAAGATCGAGGGTCTTAATCCGAACGCTGAGTACGACATTCGCTTCATCCAGCCGGACGGTTGGGAAGTCACGGGCAAGGTGCCGGGTTCGGATGAGTCAGGCCTGGTGTCCAAGGTGACGGTGAAGCCGAATGAGTACAACGACACCTACGACCTTGGCTTGAAGAAGACCGACGTAACGTGCGATTGTGAGCCGGAAGCACCGGGCACGCTTGGTGACCGTGTGTGGGTCGATACCAACGGCAACGGTGTTGAGGATGCGGACGAGACCGAAGGCGTCGAGGGTGTCACGGTGATCATCCGCGATAAGGATGGCAACGAGGTCATCCGTACGGTGACGAATGAGGGTGGCAACTGGAAGGTTGACGTCGAGCCGGGTGAGTACACCGTGGAGTACAAGACGCGTGATGGCTACACCCCGACGGATCCGTCGCAGGTGTCGCGCAAGGTTGTTGTGGAGTCCGGCAAGGAATACCTGGACGTTGACCTTGGCGTGAAGCCGAGGGAGAAGACCCCGCCGACCCCGCCGGTGACCGAGACCGTCACGGAGACTGTTCCGGTTCCGACCCCGCCGGTGACCG
>NZ_KV821337.1:5512-13088 GCF_001815635.1 Corynebacterium sp. HMSC075D04 | reverse complement strand
CGAAACCGTCACCGAGACTGTTCCGGTTCCGACCACC
The DNA here is from genome assembly GCF_001815635.1 of Corynebacterium sp. HMSC075D04. Lineage (NCBI taxonomy): Bacteria > Bacillati > Actinomycetota > Actinomycetes > Mycobacteriales > Corynebacteriaceae > Corynebacterium > Corynebacterium sp. HMSC075D04. Next base: position 13,051 of record NZ_KV821337.1, on the reverse strand, counting down.
AAGGTTGAAAAGCCGAACGGCAAGACTGACAACGGTGCCTGGGAGCGTTGCGTGGCTAACGCTGTGGCGTCCCCGCTGCTGTACCTGGTGCCGATTGCGGTGCTTGGTGCCGTCGGTGGCGAGTTGGCTCGTCCGTACATGGGCGCGATCAACGAACAGTTGGCTAAGGTCAACGCTGACATTCAGGCGGCGATGCGTCGCGATACTCCAGATCGTGGCCACGGCGGCGCCGGCCGAGACAACGACCAGTTCGCGGAGATCCGCGCGCAGCTCGATGCTGCGAACCGCCAGATCCAGGCGATTGGCAACGACCCGAACATCCAGCGCTTCGGCACTATCGCACTTGGCGTACTTGGTCTGGTCGCTGCAGGTGGTGTGCTGTACGACTGGTGCTCGAACGAGAAGGGTGAGGCGTTCACCTCGATCAAGGGTGGTTCGTCCGAGCCGATGCCGATCACTACGGCACCGGTGACGACGACTCCGGAGAAGTAACCGCCAGCAAGAAAGCCGACCTCGAGGGACTTAAACCTCGGGGTCGGCCTCTTTTATGGGAAGAGTTCCGGCATGGTGTGGAACTGACGCTCGCCGGGGACGTCGCGCAGGATCTCGATGGCGCGCTTGGTGTCGGGACGGTTCTGGCCGGCGACGACCTGGATCTGCTCGAGGGGGAGGGGGTTGGTGAGGTGGATGGGGGTGGTGGTGTCGTCGATAGGCGGAATGCCCTGGAGATCACCCACTGGGATGCCGAGGAGCACCGTGCCTGCGGGGGCGTCGCGTAGTACTGACGTCTTCGGCGTGAAGTGCAGCTTGCCGGTGAGCGGCCCGGTGCCGAGGGTGTCCAGCGCCGCGGGGAACCAGAGGAGGTAGTCCGCGGTGTCGCCGGAATTGTCGCGTGCTGCCAGTCCGGAATTGAGCCACGTGTGGATTTTCATGCGGCCGAGTATACGGACGGATTTCGGTGATATTTGGCTGCTCGCCCGGATACAGGTAATGTGTACGCAGCGCTGGAGATGTGCCAGAGTGGCCGAATGGGGCTCCCTGCTAAGGAGTTGCCCCCTTGACGGGGGCCGCAGGTTCAAATCCTGTCATCTCCGCCATTGCGCCCGTAGCTCAACGGATAGAGCATCTGACTACGGATCAGAAGGTTGGGGGTTCGAATCCCTCCGGGCGCACAAGAAAAACCCCCGCTCAGCGGGGGTTTTCGCATTGAGGGGCTACTGCGTCTCGACGACCGGCGCAACCGTAGTCGGCGCCTCCTCCTTATCCTTGCGGGACGAGCCGTTGACGTTGATGTCAACGCTCTGCACGTCCGGGACACAGGTGCGTACCGCGGTAGCGATCAGCAGCGCGGAAACCAGGCCGACGATACCGCCGCCGATTGCCATCGCCTGGGCAGGATCGAGGCCAGCGTTGCGGGCGGCCTCGGTGAAGATGTCGCCAGCCTGGCCGTTTGCCTGGCCCAGACCCGGGAGGCCCGCCTGGTTAGCCAGCGCGAGCGGCAGCATCAGGACCAGCGGCACACCAAGGCCGACGAGGGAAGCGATGCAGCGCGGGTCGGAGGACCCACCGGTGGCGTTGACCTTGGCGCCGACGAGCTTGTCGCCGCCCTGCTGGTCGCCGTTGCCACCCTTCTTCGAGGAGCCACCCGAGCTGCCGAACAGACCACCGTTGGCGTTGTCGCGGATGTCCGGGTTGGCGTTGTTCGTGACCACAACGGAGTTGTTCGAGCCGTTGTCGTTCGCGTTGCCGGTGATGACAACGGTCGGGTTGGCGTTGTTGGTCGCCACGACCGAGTTGTTGGAACCGTTGTTGTTCAGGTTGTCGCGCGGGTTTGCATTGTCCGTGACGACGACCGAGTTACCAGAACCGTTGTTGTTCGCGTTGCCGGTGACAACAGGGTTCGCGTTGCCCGTCACAATGGCCGAGTTGTTCGAGCCGTTGTTGTTGGCGTTGTTGGTGATGACCGGGTTGGCGTTGTTGGTGACCACAACGGAGTTGTTCGAGCCGTTGTTGGACCCGTTGTCGTTCATGTTGCCCGTGATAACCGGGTTCAGGTTATCCGTAATGACAACGGACGGGTTGCCGTTGTTGTTGAAGTTGTCGCGCGGGTTCGCATTATCGGTAACAACCACGGAGTTGTTGGAGCCGTTGTCGCGAATGTCCACCGTCGGGTTCGCATTGTTCGTCACGACGACCGAGTTGCCGGAACCATTGTTGGAGCCGTTGTCGCGAATGTCCACCGTCGGGTTCGCATTGTTCGTCACGACGACCGAGTTGCCGGAACCGTTGTTGGAACCGTTGTCACGGATCTCCACGGTCGGGTTGGCGTTGCCGGTGACGATGATGCCGCTCGGCTGCACCTCAACCTTGACGATGCCCTCCAGCGGGCTCTTGCCGTCCTTACCGCCACCGAGCAGGCCGCCGAGAGCGTTGCCGATGACACCACCAAGGCCGCCGCCGCTGCCGCCTTCGGAGCCTTCGCCCTTGCCGCCACCGATCAGGTTGCCAATGAGGCTGCCCAGGCCGGTGCCACCGGTCGCACCGCCGATGATGCTTCCGAGCAGCGGGCCGAGAATGTCTGCTGCGGTACCTGCTACTTCAGCCGGGGTTTTGGACGGGTTCTTCGCAGCAATCTTCAGCGTTGCCTTGAACGTGTCCTTCGTGCCGTCGTCGTGGACCTGCTCGACGGAGACAGGCAGTTCAATGTCGCCTTCCGTGAAGGTGGTCGGCGGGGTGATGCGGACGCCGTCGGCGTCGGTGGTGACGCTCCAGCCGGTCGGCAGGCTCACGCCACCCTTGCTCAGGGTCACGCCCTTCGGCAGCTTGAGCGCATCCAGCGTCTTGGCGGAGGTGGACTTCTCAAAGTCGACCGGGTAGGTCTTCTCCAGTTCCTTTTCCCAATCGCCGACGGGGCGCTCGTCGATAACGTTCAGACGCAGCGTGGTCGTGAACGCCTCGCCCTCGGCGGGGGTCACCTTCACGGCGATGTCCTTGTTGCCGGTACCAAAAGCAGTCGCGGACTGCGGGCGAATCACGGTGAGGGTGCCGTTGTCGTTACGGAAGTTCCAGTTGAAGATCGTGTTCGTCGTCGGTGCGACGGTGTCACCCGGCTGCAGTTTCAGGCCTTCGACCACTGCTTCCTTCTTGTTCCAGAAGTTGGCGGTGTTGAAGCGACCGTTGAAGGCGTTTGCGGTTGTCTTCGGGGCATTGCTTGTCGACGACTCCTCCGCCGGCGGGGTAGCCGTCGTCGGAGCCGGCTCAGAGGTGGGCTCTTCTGCAGGAGCGGTCGTGGTCGGAGCGGGCTCCTCCGAGGTTGGGGCCTCAGGTGTCGGCTCCTCCGAGGTAGGAGCCTCAGGCGTTGGCTCCTCTGGGGTCGGGCAGGCGTCGGCAGGCTCGGTGAACGTGTTTCCCTCGGCCTTCTTATCCACGACGTTGACCTTCAGCGTGGTGTCGAAGGAAGAGCCGTCGGCCTTGGTTACCTTGATCGCAATGTTCTGGTTGCCCTTCCCGAAGGAGATCGCAGCCTCTGGACGGATGAGAATCAGGTTGCAGCCGCTGGTGCGGAAGCGCCATTTGTTGCGGGCGAGAAGGGGTGCCGTTGCTTCGACCTTGTCGCCGGGCTCAAGCACAAGCCCTTCCACGACTGCTTCGTCGACATCCCAGAAGTTAGTGGTGTCGTAGGTCTTCTTGAACGCATCTGCGTCGACAGCTGCTGCCACTGGGGTGACGCTGACGGGGGATACGAATGGCGCCACCAGCGCCAGGGAGAGCGCGCCCGCCGCGATGGATACGCGTCGGGAACGTACAGTTTTTGCCATGAGGGCTCCTTGGGTCTGGGCGATAACGCCGATTCCTGGGTGTTTCCGCGAGATGTATCGCAAAACGTTCGTAAAGTTTTACACATGCGTAATAAATGCGGAATAGCTATCTGGGAATAGCCCCCGCTCGGGTGAATATGAAGCCAGGTACGCTCGCGGTGTGAGAGCTATGCAAACGGCTGATTTGGCCAATATTGAACGGAAGTTGCGGCGCCGCCGTCTATCCCCGCGCGATTTGGCTGCTATGCAGCACAAACTCGCGGGGATGGACTTGCGTGACATCGTCCGTTTGGTGGAGCGGCAGCCGTCGAGACGCGGTGCGGAGCTGGTGCGACTGCTGCCAGCGCCTCGAGCCGCTGTGCTTTTCGACGCCCTCGCGCCCGCCCACCAGGCCGAAATCGTCGAAGCCTTAGGTGATCATCAGATCCCCGGCCTGTTCGATGCCCTCGGCACCGAGGACTTGGTCATGCTGCTCGATCACATGGATCCGGAGGTGGCGGAGCGGGTTCTCAACGAGTTGGATGAGGACGACCGCGCCTACACAGACCTGATTCTCGCCTACGAGAAGGGGTCGGTCGGCCGTGTGATGTCGCCGAATGTGGAGGCGGTTGGTGCGACGGAGACGGCGCAGGAGGTCGTCGATAAGCTGCGCGCGCATGTTGATGACCTGGAGACGATCTACACCGTGCCAGTTATCGACGACATGCACCACGTCACCGGCGTACTCAGCCTGAAGGACCTGTTCAAGGCGCGTGCGGACGACGAAGTGGGCACCATCATGCGCGAAACCCCCACCGTCGTGGAGAGCGAAGACGCCGAGTATGCGGCGCGTCGCCTGCTCGCGTCTGGTCACCTCGCGTACCCGGTGGTGGATAACGGCCAGCACCTCGTGGGCATTTTTACTTACGACGAGGCCCAGGACATCGTCGAGTTCGCCGACAGCGAGGACTCCGCACGTCAGGGTGGTTCCGAGTCGCTGAAGCAGCCGTACCTGTCCACGCCGGTGCTCAACCTGGTGCGATCCCGCATCGTGTGGCTGCTCGTGCTGGCGGTTTCCGCGATTCTGACCGTGCAGGTGCTCGGCATCTTTGAGGACACGCTCGCCCAAGTGACCGTGCTGTCCCTATTTATTCCGCTGCTGACCGGCACCGGCGGCAACACCGGTAACCAGGCCGCGACAACGGTGACGCGTGCGCTAGCGCTTCACGACGTGACCAAGGGCGACATCTTTAAAGTCATGTGGCGCGAACTGCGCGTCGGCGCGACCCTTGGTTCGGTGCTTGGCATCCTCGGTTTGGGTATCGCGTGGGCCGTTTTCGGGCAAGAAATAGGCATTGTGATCGGTTCCACACTTTTTTGTGTGTGCGCCATGTCCGCGACCGTCGGCGGCATCATGCCGATCATCGCTCGCGCAGTCGGCGCCGACCCGGCGGTGTTCTCCAACCCGTTCATCTCTACCTTCTGCGACGCGACCGGTTTGGTCATTTACTTCCTCATCGCCAAGAGTGTGCTTGGCCTGTAATAGTGTCCTGAACTGCCGTTTTGGTGGTGCGCCCTGCCGGGTGTAATGTTCTTCTTCGTTGCCAACAGGCACTGCGCCCGTAGCTCAACGGATAGAGCATCTGACTACGGATCAGAAGGTTGGGGGTTCGAATCCCTCCGGGCGCACCAATTTTGGGAAGGCCCCACACGGATCGTGTGGGGCCTTTCTCGTGTCCAAGTTTCTTAGATGAACTTTCGATGAACATTAAGGAACTCTTTGAAGCTGAATAAGCCCTGATTAAACGGGTATTTCAGGTGTAAGCGCGCTTGAAAGCAACTGTCCAAATTGGTAATTTATTTGGCAGTCTCGTGCTGAAGTTCGTGTTCTATGTACTTCTTGCCCGAATTTCTCCCGTTATAGATAAATCAACCATTGGAGCAATCTTGAATAACGCTTCTAACCCGTTCGATTTCAACGCGAACGCCGGCGCGCACCGTTCCGCACGTCGCGGCTTCTCCGGCAAACGCACCGCGATCGCGGGTATGACCGCAGTATCGCTGGCGCTGTCTGGTTTGGCTGTGCCGAGTGTTGTTGGTGGTTCCTTTGCCTTTGAGGCGGCCGCAGAAGAGCAGCTGTCAATTAGCCAGGTTCGTCCAACTACCCAGGGGAAGGACTGGGTTCTTTACGCTGGGGACAACGAGCCGAAAGGTTTGGAAAACGTCAAAGAGATCACATTTGATGTCTATTTGACGGTTTCAAATGTCGATGCCCCGAATCGGTCTCAAAAACGTAAGATCAAAGCGCTTGATGAGAAATTTGCGAACCAGGTGCTGACTGTTGAGCAGGGTGACCGATCAGTGATGGTCAAATCTGCCAAGGTTGAGAAGATCTCAGAAGATGCTAAGGGGAAGTACAGTCGGCGAATCACCCTGGAGCTTGAGAATCCGATTGATTATCGCGTCCGTGATGGCAAGTCATTCCTGATTCGCGCGAAAGGTGCGAGCAATGCGGGATTCCCGGGCCGTGGTGCGTCCTTCTCTGAACTCATAATGAAGGCGAAATCCACCAAGGGTTCTTTGTCTGGAACTGCGAAGCGTGGCTCAATTCAAAAGGTTGAACTCGTTGATGCCAATGGAAGATCTACGTCTGTATCGGTGGATGCTGACGGTAAAATCTCGGCATCTGGCATTCCAGAGGGGGATTACACCCTTGTAGTTACACCAGCAGACGGATACGCAAAGCCTGATGGCCGGCAGGTGAAGATTGAGGCTGAGAAAGAGAGCAAACTCGGAGATATCACTCCGCAGCGCGAGAAGGGTTCCATTGAGGGGTCTGTAACGAATGCCCCAAAGGGCTCGAATCTGAAGATCCGTGTTACCGGAGACGAAGATGCCACCCGCGATGTTGAAAAGATTGTTGACGTAAATAACGGCGAGTACTCGGTTACGGATTTGCCAACTGGTAAATACCGGGTCGAGGTTGTGACCGAAACTGTTCCTGGTGACCTTGCCGTGCCTGACCCGCAGAGCGCTAACGTTACGAATAATGGCATCGAAACTAAGAACTTCTCGCTGACTAAGCGAATTGGCTCCTTGACAGTAGAGCTCGATACTCCTGTACCGGTTAAAGTTAACGCTCTCCATAACGACACCGATACCTACAGTTTCGGAACAAAAGATCGTGAATTTACCTGGGAAAAGGCCCCAATTGGTTCTTACGTACTAGAGGTGAAGACACCTAAGGGTTACTCGGTCACAGGCGAGGTCGCGACATACGTCCCGGAAAACAGCGATGGTAAGGTCACGTTGACCGTTACCCGTGATAAGGGTTCGGTGTCTGGTTCGGTTGATCCGGATGTTGTGTCCAAGGTCGAGTTGGTTGACCCGGAGACGCAGGAGCGTCGTGAGGTGCCGATGGATGGCAACGGCAACCTGGACCTGAAGGAAATCCCGACGGGTGACTACACGGTTGTGGTCACTCCGAAGGATAAGGATAAGTACACCGCGCCTAAGGATCAGACAGTGGAGGTGAAGAAGGACCAGGACACCAAGCTGGAGAATGTTGCGCCTTCGCGCGATAAGGGTTCGGTGTCTGGTTCTGTGGATCCGGAAGCTGTTGAAAAGATTGAGTTGGTTGACCCGAAGACGAATGAGCGTCGTGAGGTGTCGATTGATTCCAACGGCAATGTGAAGCTGGATGAGATTCCGACGGGTGACTACACGGTTGTGGTCACTCCGA
>NZ_KV821337.1:0-5412 GCF_001815635.1 Corynebacterium sp. HMSC075D04 | reverse complement strand
AGGTGAAGAAGGACCAGGACACCAAGCTGGAGAACATCAACCCGACCCCGAAGCCGACGACCAGCAAGCCGACGCCGACTCCGACGACTGAGAAGCCGACGCCAACTTCGACAACTGAGAAGCCGACGACCACGAAGGTGACCGTGACCACGTCGAAGCCGACGCCGACCTCGACGACTGAAAAGCCGACGCCGACCACGACCACTCCGGCCGAGACCAAGCCTTCCATTACCGGCACAGTCAAGGACAAGGACGGCAAGCCGCTGCCGCAGGACGGCGAGGGTAAGCCGAATGTCACGGTTTACGGACCTGATGGCGAGAAGGTTGCTGAGAACGTAGAGATCACGGATCCAGAGGGCAACTTCGAGATCCATGGTCCGGACGACAAGCCGCTGCCTGACGGTAAGTACATCGTCGAGGTAGAGACCCCTGAGGGCATGAACAACCCACGTCCGAAGATCGTTGAGGTCAAGGACGGCGAGTCTGATCCGATCGAGTTCGAGGTCGACAAGTCGGAACGTGGCCGCAAGGACAAGTCTGACCGCATCGGTGAAAACACCGTCGGTGGTTGGTTGATCGATGAGCACGGTAACCCGATCCAGGGTGCAAAGATCAAGTTCATCAAGAAGGATGTCGCTGATCCGAACACCATCTCGGTCGATCCCCGCACTGAGGAGACCAAGGGACCGGAGTACTTCGACTACGAGATTCCGCTCAGCGTTGATGGAGACGGCTTCTTCGTCACCCCGGAGATCGATTTCCAGTACTTCCCTGAAGGCGTCGTCGATTTTGACATGGAAATTGAGCTGCCGGAGGGCTGGCCGGACACCGACATCAACGGCAAGCCGCTGAACCGTAAGGTCACGGTGAAGCAGGGCGAGCGTACCGACATGGGCGAGATCCGTGTCAAGGCTCCGATCGATCAGTCCATTGAGGGCAATGTCAACGACGGCAACGGCAATGCTGTTCCGGGTACCAAGGTCGTAGTGACCGACCCGAACGGCGACTCCAAGATCATCGACGTTGATGAGAAGGGCAACTTCAAGATCGAAGATGTCACGCCTGGCGTCAACGAGATCGAGATCCTGACTCCGGGTAGCGACCGCGAGATCGACAAGATCAAGGTTCCGGTCCGCCCTGGTGATGACGTGAAGCTGCCGGAAATCCAGCTGACCAAGAATGCTTCCCTGAAACTGGAGAAGCAGGTCTGGGGCCGCGACGCCGATAACCTGGGCCAGGTTAAGGACAAGGACGGCAATCTTGTCGACGATGTCATGACCACCCTTCCCGGCGAAGATCTCTACTACGAGCTCTTCATCACCAACACCGGTGATACGCCGATTAAGAACATCGATATCGATGATCCGGAACTTCAGTCGCGCAACATCGAATTGAAGATGCCGGAAGGCTGGACTGCGGAGCTCGCCCCGGGTGAAACCGAGGTGATTAAGGCCAAGATGAAGGCTCCGGAGGACGCGTTCGACTTCAACAACGTCGCTACCGCCTTCGGTGAAACCTCTACTGGTGAAAAGGTAGGTTCCGCACCGGATTCGGCGTACACCAAGTTCATCAAGGCAGAGGTGCACAAGAAGGTCAACGCCCGCTTTGCTACCAACCCGGACAAGCCTGTTCGTATGGGCGTCGGCAACGCGTTGAAGTTCACCTACGAAATCCAGAACACCGGTTCTGCACCGATGGTGAACGTGGAGCTGAAGGACGCGATCTTTGAGGGCGATGCCAAGGACAAGGATGGCAACGACGTTCCAGCTGATCAGCTGAAGAAGGTCAAGGATCTTGAGATTAAGAAGCCTGAGGGCTTCAATGGCACGTTGCTGCCAGGTCAGCGTGTGATCTTCACTGCTGAGATCCCGGAAGGTCTGGCTAACAATGTCCGTCACCACAACCAAGCACAAGCAACGGGTGAACTCCCGACGCGTCCGGCTCGTGGCCGCGGCCTCGCGGGTGAACCGGACTACGGCGATGACCCGTCATCCACGCTGATCATCTCCCCGCGCGAGAACCTCAAGGGCAACGCTCACATCATCGTTGACCAGGGTGCTCCGCTGGCTGACAACCTGCGCCTGATCGCATGGGTTGATGAGAACCAGAACCGCACGCAGGACGAGAACGAAGGCCTCACAGGGCTGAAGGTCAAGCTGGTTCCGACCGATGGTGGTCCGTCCATCGCGGGCGAGACCAACGAAGACGGCAACGTCTACTTCGAGTCTGCACCGTGGGGTGAGTACACCTTCGAGATCGACAACCCGGGCAACCTGCGTCTGATTGATCCGCGTGATCCGGAGAAGAACTCGTCCCGTGCGGGCTCGACCCTGGAGTCGAAGCCGTTCAAGGTTCGCGGCAAGTTCTCCGAGCCGTTCGAACTGCGTCCGGCTGCGGATGATCCGTCCCAGAAGGAAATCGTGATCGGTCTGCAGTTTGAGAAGGGCAACGGCGACATCGCTGCAGGTGGCGGTATCGGCAGGGACAACGAAATTGTTGGCGAGGACGGCAGCTCCCTGGGCAAGTGCCTGGCCACCGCATCCTCGGTATCCAACCCGGTTGCGTGGCTGGTGCCGATCGGCCTTCTCGGTGCAGTCGCCGGTGGTATCGGTGTGATGTTCGAAGACGAGCTCAACGCCGCGGCCGCACAGGCCAACGAGGCAGTGCGCAGCGTGATGCCGAACGTGAACATTGAAGTCCCGTCTGTGTTCAACCAGTTCCAGGCGCAGATCGACCAGGTCAACCGCCAGCTGTCCCAGATCAATCCGGCCGCCCCGGCTGCGGTTGCCGGTGTTGGCCTCCTGGCTGTGGCTGGTCTGATCATGGGTCTGTACTACGCCAGCTGCCAGTTCGGCTGGAATGTAGAGACCGAGGGCAGCAGCTCCAACAACAAGGCCGAGGCAACGGAGACCGCCAAGCCTGAGGAGCCTGCGGAACCGGCTGAAGCCTAAAAGCTGACCCGCCTACGAAACCGATGCAAATTGCTCGGCGAGTAGGCGGGTTTCGCTTTTGTTCGGGATGTATTGTGAAGTCCAAGGTTGGCGTATACATTCATATGTGGTTTTTGGGGGCGCTCGCGCGCGCTTTTTCTATTCTCGAGAGGTAATAATGGCAGCAACATCCAAGGCAAAACGTGCCGTCGGGCTTTCGCTCGCGGCAGCAGTCGCAGGCTCGATCGCACTCGTGCCGGTCGCAAACGCGCAGGAGAGCGCTACTGCGAAGGAGACTGCGCCTGTGACGTCGTCTGCTGCGGTGGACCCGGTGTCGTCGACAAGCAATGCGAGCAGCGTATCGACGACCCCAGCAACCACCCCGGCCACCACCACCCCCGTGGCGGGTTCGGCCGCGCCGGTCACGCAGACCCCAGCCAAGGACTCGAACCTTTCGGACGCTGCAAAGGCATTTGCTGCCCTGTTCTTGGATACGCCCGGTAACGGCACCGGTACCTCTGGCGCGCAGTACAACTCCAAGGGCCGCACCTACACCGCTCTTGCGCGCCACCCTGAAAACAAGCTGCTGTACGCCATCTCCCAGGACGAGGAGGGCAAGGACGCCGGCCACCTGCTGCGCATTAACGCCAACGATGGTGGTCTGATGGATCTGGGCAAGATCGACCTCAAGGGTGACGACGCCACCAAGATCGACACCGCTGCCTTCACCGCAGGCGGCACGCTTGTGCTGTTCGGCGAGGACAAGGTGTACACCCTGGATCTTTCCGACGATAAGTCGGGCGCCAAGAACACCCCGCTCGGGTTCACCACTAAGCCGCTGAAGATCGACGGCGTGAAGGAAGCCGGCAAGCCCGCCGCATGGGCTGCCGACGGTGAGAAGAACGAGACCTCGCTTGTCGCCCTGTCCACCAACGACAAGGGTGAGGCGTACCTGTGGCACCTCGACGTCGACGAGAAGGCCCCAGCCGCGACCCACACCGCTGTGACAGTGCCGGAAAAGGCAACCCTGCCGAAGGTAAAGGCACTGAACTACGCCTACAAGAACGAAGACGGCGAGTTCGTCTTTGCAGACGACGACGCGACCGCTATCCACGTGAAGGACAACGCGGTTTCTAACGTCGTCGCCAAGGGCGATGAAGCTGACAACTTCGCCGGTGTCGCTGGCCTCAAGCTGCCTGGCCTTGACAACCCGGAGACTGGCGCTGCAACCCCGACCGCAACCCCGGGCAGCGAGACCCCGACGAACCCGGCCACGACCACCACGCCTGCCACCGAGACCCCGACCAACTCGGCCACGACCCCAACCGCGCCTGCGGCTGAGGATGACTGGGTCATGGAGGTCCTTGTCCGCACCGATGACAACAAGGCTGTTGAAGGCGCTGAGTTCAAGAGCGCTGATGGTCGCGTTGCCGGTAGGACTGGTGCCGACGGACGCGCAAACGTCGTGTTCGATCTGAATAAGGACGCTAAGGATCGCAAGCTGATCAAGCTCACCTTGATCGAACCACCGCACGGCTACAAGAACACGGAAATCCAGGTCCAGCGCAACGCGAAGACCGCAGAGATCGTTCTCGCCCGTGATCCGAACGTGACCACGCTGAACCGTCCGCAGCAGATTTTGAAGGCGATTGATGAGTTCAAGCCGATTGCCACCAAGGTTCTCGGCCCGGCTGCCGCAATGGCCGGTGCCGCGGGTCTCGCAGGTGCCGGTGGCGGTGCGAAGACCACGAAGTCCTCGGCGACGCCACTGCCGCTGAAGACCACCCCGAGCCGCTCCACGGGCCGCACCACGTCCGTGAAGAACGCAAGCAACAACTCCAACCGCGTTGCTGCGAAGGGTTCGACTTCCACGAAGAAGACCACCACCTCCTCCAGCAAGGAGCGCGACGGTGATCTTGCGGATACCGGTACGCCGATGCGCGCCGTGATCTCCCTCGGCGTCCTGCTGATGCTGGTGGGTGGCGCCTACCTGGCGCTCGGCCGTCGCCGCGAGACCAACGAGAACTAAAAACCAGGCATAGAAACGCCCGCCGGATTCGACACCGGCGGGCGTTTCCGCGTCTGTGGGCTGATCGTCTAGCTGGGCTTGTGATGCTGCTAGACGATCTCGTTTCGGCCTCTGTGTTTGCCCTGGTGGTGTTGGGGTTGTTTGTCGTTATGGGGCTGATCGTCTAGCTGGTGTTTCAGGGTGCTAGACGATGAGCGTTGGGGTGGTGTTCTCCTGGTCTGCTAGTGGTGTTCGGGATTGTGCTAGCAGATCGAAAGATGCCGGTGGTGTTTGTCCAGGTCGTGTTGGGCATGGTGTTCAGCAGTGGGCTCATCGGCTAGTTGGGCGCGAAACGCACTAGCAGAACAGGGCTCATAGGCCGTGTTTTCGTGTCTTGAGGGCTGTTATGGCGTGTGTGCTCGGAAAACGGGGGTAATTTCCGGGGGTAAGCAGGTGGTGCGGATTGCTGAACAA
>NZ_KV821336.1:0-444 GCF_001815635.1 Corynebacterium sp. HMSC075D04 | reverse complement strand
AGACCATCGGCCACTGCATTTTGGGGACTTTCTCATAGAGATTCTTCGCGAAATGGGTGCGACACCGCTGCCACGACGCGTCAGGCAGCACCTCAGATATGGCGTGCTGGATGCCCTCGTGGGCGTCACTGGTGATAAGGAAGACACCGCAAAGCCCGCGGGCTTTTAAGTCTTGGAAGAAGCCTTTCCACGACGCGTTGGATTCCGCAGTGGCAACGTGCATGCCGAGCATTTCGCGGTACCCGTCAGCGTTGACACCGGTGGCCAGCAGCACTGAGCATTTGACCACGCGTCCGCCTTCACGCACTTTCATCGTGAGAGCATCACACGACAGGTAGGCGTAGCCGCCGGGGTCCAGTGGGCGGTTTTTGAAATCGTTGACCATCTCGTCGAGTTCTTCTGACATGCGTGAGACTTGCGATTTCGACAGGTTGTTAATGCCAA
>NZ_KV821335.1:0-2197 GCF_001815635.1 Corynebacterium sp. HMSC075D04 | reverse complement strand
TCGGAATACCCCTACCAACTACGCGCACTCAGCATTCATACGAACTGGCACGATTTCCAGCAGTCTGAAGTTCACGTGAAGAATGTTTTGTGCCGGGTATCTAGTAACGCCGTGATGACCATCCGGTAACACCTGAGTGGACATCGATTAACAGCCCGACGGCGGTCGGTCCGGGTTGTCAGATGCGGGTTTGGGGTACTGGTGTTCCGGAGACCCGGTACTGTCGTATTCCGGGTAGTTGGTACCGGGTCCGGGCCCGCGGAGTCGGCCCGGCGGGTTATTAGGAAAAAGGAAATGATAGCGGTGTGGTGAGTATCTGGTCACGCCTAAGTGGTGTATCCGGTAGAGCTGTTGCGACCGTGGTTTGCTCCGTCGATCTTCGGTGTGTCGAAATCGCCCGGTAGAGAATTCAGCACCCAGCCGTCGCGGGGTCCTACCAACTACCCGGAATCCAGCCTTACCACCGTTTCGGAATGCCCTACCAACTACGCGCACTCAGGACATCTGACGCATCAGATCCGGAGGTGCTTGGGTCAGCAAATCATTCAAATAGGTTGTCGGGTCGATAGAATGCGGTGCGGCGGTCATTGTCGTATGCCTGCCGGTGAGATGTGGTAGCGGAGTCGAAAGGTTGACTTACGGTAGTCGCTCACAATTTCCCGAGGCTGACCATCATCAAGCGGTTTGCCTCGCTAAGGGACGCAACCAAAATCAGCCGCACTTTCTGCTGCTTAACCCGGCATAGTGGCACTCCATTCCTCATCAGTAACCCTTTTACTAAGGCGCTGAACTCATTCGATATCTAAGTCACGCATACGAAACTACGCGCCACCGGGTTGATCGAAAAACACATGGTTTAGATCAGGAAAAGTTGGCATCGGATTCCGTGCATTTGCGACCTGCGTTGCTACTTTCTGCCAAATTTCGTCCTTCAGGTCTTTAATTAATGGTTCCCAATCGTCCTGTGATCGTGAATCTTCAATATAGAAATCATCGGGAGCTCCTAGGAGCTTAAAGATTGGATTCAGTTCAAGGAATGAAGTTTCGTCCTCGGCGAGTAAGTCATATTCTGCTCGGGCGATCTCGGTTTGTCCAAGGAGAATACGGCCCATGACTTGCGACGCGTGTTTATCGTCTTGGTCACTCCGGGGAGCAGACACCAACATCTCAAGAATTGCTTCTCGGTCGTTATCGGTGATTTCTTGCTTTCGGTATTTGATTTGCCAATGAGCAAGCATGTCACTTGGCGTTGACTGGTGTGCTCGTACCCAATCGTTTAAGGCCGCGGCTGCTGCCAAACGCGTCGAACGAGCAGCCGATAAAGCATCCGCCGCTTCAATTAGACGATCCGTAAGGTCGCGAGCCTTGTCGAGGACTTCTTGAGAATCCCCTACCCGTTCAAAGGCTTCGACTACCGTATCCAAGTTGAGATTAACGCAGACGTTCAACTCCTCTTGAGTAAGTAATTCGTAGCCGATGACAAAATGAGAATCTTTGCTGTCCGTTTCAGCCCACTCTAGATTCGGGTCAGTCAGCGAGTACACCGAAACTTCTTTATTCGAGGGTTCGAATAGCAGTTGCATTTGCATAGGTCCGAAACTGACCATTGATCGCTCTGCCTCCAAGAAGTTCCAGGGGATCAACTCCCCATAGACAACCTGCCTAATTAGAAGCTCGATCGACCGCCAAGAACGCGCTTCGATCGCACTGACGGTGATCAGCGCAGGATCTCCGCCCAACTGTCGAACCATCTTCTCGAAATCACGGAAGAAAGCGGCGCGCTCTAATAAAGCACGCTCAAGATCATCGCTAGGACTGATACGGCATTGCTCCCCGTTAATTTCGATAAAGCCGCTTTTTAGAACCTCGGATGAGAACCGCAGCTCTTTCACAACGTCGCTAAGACGGCCAGAACAACGATTGGTCAGACGAAAGTCCGATCCATCGGCTGGAATCTGAATCAAAAGGCCGGGACTCGGGAAGATACGCGTGTCCTTTGGGGAAACTAACTGGATTAAGCAATTTTTGAACGCCACCGTTTCCGACGCAATTGTATTGCTACTTTTTTGAGGGAAAAAGTGCTCCGGAACGATGACATAATTTCCTTTGATTGGTATTTGCGCTCCGTTTTCTAACGTTCCCAATATGGAAGCAGCGGCACCGTGGCCTGTGTCAAATTTTGTGGACGGGTAAACCC
>NZ_KV821334.1:0-214 GCF_001815635.1 Corynebacterium sp. HMSC075D04 | reverse complement strand
GTTAGATGTGGCCTTTTTGGATGCCGATTGAGTGTGTGTACTCGGTATCGATACCGTTGTCGTAGAGGGCTGGTCGTCCTGTTTCATAGTCGGCTTGGTTCTCGTTTCGGGTCAGGGTTGTAACTTTGGCGAGTTGGTTCTGGCCCCAGTTGGACTGTCTGGCGATTTCTATTGGATCGCCAGGCAGTTCCGTTTTCAGATACAGCCACCAATC
>NZ_KV821333.1:0-6492 GCF_001815635.1 Corynebacterium sp. HMSC075D04 | reverse complement strand
GCCGAACTGGACCACCTACATCAGATCAGACACATACATCGTCCGTCGTGCGCCGCTCCGCGGTGGGGAGGAGCCCGATGGGGCGCGGGACTATGCCCATGGAGACGTAGGTCGTGTCCGCCTCGGGGTGATGCGCCGCTAGTTCGGCTCGCCTCCACGACAGAACGAGGAGCCGGCGCAACGATCGACGTGGACGACGGCTCCGCCCAAGGGGACTGCTGCACGATCAGGCAACAACTTCAAATTCGTGTCACTAGGCGCCCCCGAACTGTATAGAGTGACGCCTACCGGGAGGGAGATTCGAGTGTCGGAAAGCGGACCAGAGAAGAGACTGAAGTTCTTCGGCCTCAGCGACTACGGAACCTTCTGGCAGGCCGACCGCCTCCTAGAGCTCGTCCGTGAATTCGATGCTACTCGTGGCGATCAAGGCATAAACGACATCGTTGAGTTGCATCATCTCGCGTTGTTCCTAGAACACAAAGTTCTCCCGAAGGACCTGGCCGAAGCAGAGCGAGACGCGCCTCTGGCGCACGTCCCCGAGATCCGGGAAGTCATCGGCAGGTTTTTCGGCAAAGTGACTGACGCCACCTTCTCAACGCTCGTTCAGGACGTTGACTTTCAGTACCGCACAGACGTCCTCGATCTCCTCGGAAAGAACAAGGTCTTCGAGCGCTGCACTGACTCGATCGTGCTTGCTGCACTTCAAGAGCAGAGTTTCCACCCGCACGATCTGCTCTCATGCCAGACACTCGTGCGTGCCTACGACCAGGAGATTCGGGCCCTGCTACTCGATGAGCCGCGCAATGCTGAGCTGCTTGCGCGGAAGTTCCTCCAGTCCGAGGGGCGGGATCCAATCCATCTTCCGAAGAGCTTTA
Organism: Corynebacterium sp. HMSC075D04; assembly: GCF_001815635.1. Lineage (NCBI taxonomy): Bacteria > Bacillati > Actinomycetota > Actinomycetes > Mycobacteriales > Corynebacteriaceae > Corynebacterium > Corynebacterium sp. HMSC075D04. The sequence goes on along the minus strand of NZ_KV821333.1, from coordinate 5,617 downwards.
CTCCCGCGGATCAGCGTGGCCTGTTTGACCGATATCTCGATGAGGAAGAGCCTAACCTCAACTTCGTCAAGCTGATCGCATCCGCACGAGCTGACAAGAACACCGGCGTCGATGCTCGACTGAAGCTAAAGGCTCGTCGCAAGGCAGATGCGCTCACGAAGAAGATGTTCGAGTCCACGGAGGGGATCAAGACCGGCTGCGAAGTGGGCATCTCGGCCGATCAGGTCGAAGAGGTCGTCCAGTCTTTGGACGGCATGGTTGGCAAGTACTCCTACAGTCGAACCTGGCTCACGGAGAACCTCGACTACCCGACTATCCTGAATAACTTTGTTCACCTGTTCCAGTTCGCCAACGACCACATGCTCCTGGAACTCCCTTCCTACGGAGCGCAACTTGGCGTCTTCGAGCGGTTCATGGGTACGCCGGGCAAGGGCGACTACCGGACGGGGGCGGTGTTCAGGCTCAAGGATCAGGCGTCCTTGCTCCAGACCTTGATGTACGAGCGCTTCCTCAGCTCCGAAGGTATAGAGCTCGAGTTGGTCATCGCTTGGTTCTTCACGGACTACCTTGAGCAGGAGTTCGGTGCCAAGGGGCTGAAGTACCGCGCCTCCAGCCCGACCGCTACCTACCTTGAGAAGAGCCGCCATCTGTTCTCAGAGATGGAGAGCGTCCTCAAGCAGTTCACGCTGCATGTCGACTACGGCGAGGTTGACCCGGAGCTGCTGACAATCACATCGGAGCAGCTTTCCTACGGCGACATCCCGAGTCAGGTTGTGGATAAGTACGCCTACGTTGCCAACAACGCGGACATCCAAGGAATTCAGCACCTGCTCTTCTCGGACCAATCCGGATTGGTGCACATCAGCAGCGATCTGGAGGCAGAGAGCTTCCTCCACTTGGTCATCGCCAATGACATCGCCTACGACCAGTTCCACGAGTACCAACAGCGCAACATCGACTTCCTGGTCGAGAAGGGCATCCTGACCGGAGATCGTGACCGAATTGCGTTTGCAAGCGCGCCACAATTGCATGTGCTCAAGGAACTCTGGGAGTACGAGGTGACGAGCTGTCTCCATCATTCGGCGGCCGGCCAGAAAGCCATTGACGAGATGGTGAGCGCCGGATGGCTGGTGCATCGATCAACGCTGCTCAGCGCCGCGGAGGTCAGCTACTTCAACTACTTCCTTAACGATAAGGAGTTCAGCAACGGACCTAGCCTGCGCAACCGCTACCTCCATGGATCACAGGCAGACGGTGACGACGACCGCGTTCACCGCCACACGTATCTAACAGCGCTCCGCCTACTCGTTGCGCTGGTCATCAAGATCAACGATGACTTCTGCCTGACGGATAACGCCGTGCTCGCGAAGGAATAGGGGCCGACCGCTGGCATGGTCGAGCCCTCTTCAGATCCCTAGTATGTGGCGTCTCAGCCGGGTTCCCTGCCGGCGTGATGGCGCGGTACCTCCTTCGTGGCGTCCTGCAGGCTGACCCACGTCGAGGGTGAGCCTGTGTCCCCTGATCAGTAGCGAGCACTGACCGTGGGGAGGGGGAGCACGTGAACCCTGTGTTCAGATGTACCTATGTGCCGGAACTCGGTGGAGTTTAGATTCAACGTGTGATCGACGGCCGATTATCGGGCACGCTGGACTTCAGTTCATCTGTGGTCGAGCGGCCCAGGCGTTGACATTGCATTGCTGCTCGGTGTGGTCGCCCGCAGCCACGACTGTTTCGTCGGCCCGCAGCCACGACTGTTCCGTCGGCGCGCAGCCCGAGCGAGTGTCTCGCTCCGGCTGCGATCGCTGTGATGCCGGTCCATGACTGGACATCGCACTGGCCGAACTGGTTGTCGCCCGTTCCGAAGACCCTTCCGGTCTGGCTCAGCGCGAGCGTATGGACGGAGCCGGCTGCCACTGAGGTGATGCTTCTCCACGATGACACCTCGCACTGGCCTCTGCTGTCGTCGCTGACGGCGACGACGGTGCCGTCGTCGTGTAAGCCGACGGTGTGCAGGTAGCCGGCAGAGACCTCGGACACGTGTGTCCACCGGGCGACGTCGGTCTGCCCTCGCTGATTGTTGCCAGTTGCGAGGGCTGTGCCGTCGCGTCGAACTGCGATTGTGTGCCAGTCGCCGCATCCGATCTCAGTTGACCATGATCTCGCTGTAGATTGTCCTACGTGGGGGGCATGTGGTGGAGTAAAGATTTTCGACCTGACATCTGGCCGCAAGACAGGAAGGAGCCCGGACCGGGAGCACGATGCCTAATGATCCTCTCAACCTCGACAAGGCCGGCGAGTGGGCTGGCGTGTGGTGGCTGCCGGAAGCCCCTAGCGAGAAGGTCCCGGGTGTCCTACGGTACGACCCGGAAGATGGTCTCTCTCTGTCGCTGATCGGCACCTTCGAGGATCGGATCTTGACGACGGACTCGTCTGGATGGACTGCTGTTCACGAAGGAACCCGCACCTGGGAAGTCATGCACGGTGTGGCCGAGCTCAGGGAGATCACACTGCTCGGCTGTGTTCCTAGGAGCACCAGAAGGACCATGGGTGCGCGAGTGGCGAGCCCTGATAAGCAGACCGTGACCGCGACGGTCGCCATCATCGGCGCGCATGTCAGCGGTGACGCGGATCCGGCGTTCGCTAGGGCAGAAGTCTCAGTCGAGGATCTGAGTCTCTGGGCGGTGTCTTCTGTGTTCGAAGGATCCCTCGGGGCTCCCGACGGCAAGATCGACGGGACCGGGCGTATCTCGGTGAAGCCGGTCAAGGCGCAATCGGTCGTAGTCGACGACACTGAGTATCGCCTTCAGCACACGCACACGCTTCCATTCTTCGACCAGCGCAAGGGAGGAAGCGTCGGACGTGTGCGGGACACGGTGTCCATCTGCGTCGTGCCAGCCGAACCATTCTCTCTGAGTGTTGCTCTGCAGGAGGCGAGCCTGGTGCAGGACCTGATCTCCCTGGCGACGCATCGCGCGGCCGGAGTGATCTGGCTCCGACTGGAAGTTGCCGGGACCGAGTCGCACTTCCCTGATGGCCGCCCGCTGCCGCGCCGACGTGCCGATGTGCTCTACTCACCGGCCGCGCTTGGAAAACACGACGCGAAAGCCGTCGATCACCACCGAATGTTCTTCACCTGCGGCACGATCCCATTTGAGGAGGTCATGCCCCGATGGTGCGACGCCCATGGCCGCCTGGAGGCAGCGACAAACATGATCTTGGGCTTGCGCTACGCACCGGCCCGTTTTGTTGAGAACAATCTTCTGACGGCAGTCGGTGCTGCCGAGGTGTTGCACCGCAACCTCCGCATCGACGAGAAACCGTTCCCCAACGCGGAGTTCAGGGCGATGCGAGAGGCGATGCTGGCGCAGGTTCCCGATGAGCACCGAAACAGGTTCAAGGGAGCGATCCGCAACGACCCGACCCTCCGTGATCGGCTCCATGCCCTCGCCGCGCGACCCGATCAGGAAGCGATCGCACAGCTCTTACCGGATGTCGACCATTGGGCGAAGTGGACGACGCGCGCCCGCAATGACCTCGCGCACGAGGGCAGAACGCCCAACCATTCCATCGAGGAGCTGATCGCCGTCGTCGAGGTGACGACCGCGGTCGTAATCCTCAACGTCTTGCACGAGCTCGGGTTGCCGGCAGAGCGACAGCGAGAGATCGTGCGGGAGCACCCGCAACTGAGGGCTACGTTTCGTACCGCTGCCGAATGGCTGGTTCCCTCACCAAACCCTTAGGTGCACTGCGATAGCCGCTACTTCGGAACCTCCGTGACGCTGCTGCCCGGTCGTTTAGTGCGAGACGCGTGTAAGCCTGCTCTATCGCTCGTTCGTTGAGTGCGTCATGGCGGGCGGGCGAGACGACCGGCTGTAAGTGGTGGCAGCGCGTCAGTGCCGCCTGGTGCGGCGGTGAGACGGGAGAATGTCGTCGGCCCTTAAGAACGCGGTGGAGTTCCGCTTCAGTGTCAAAGCTCCATGTCGACGTGCTGCCGGGCCCGTTACCCCCGGAAGCATGTCTGAGACCGTCATGACGCCTGAGACGCTTGCCCTACGCGAGATTCTCGTTGCGCGTCTTGACGAGTTCCAGGTGCTCCTCGATCGGTACGGTGCGACCAACCCGAAGTTGTTCGGGTCCGTCGCGCGCGGCACCGCGTCTGCAGGATCGGACATCGACATCCTCGTCGGGATGGACCCTGCGGAGGGACGTCTCCTGATGCGTGCGTCTGGTCTGCTCGAGGAGAGTCGCGCTCTGTTCGGGCGCGATGGCATCGATGTGTTTCCTGCCCAGTTGCTCAGGCACCCGGTATCCGCTTCGACGCTCGCCGAGGCGGTGCCGCTGTGAGTCGCAGTCCGGCGAAGCCGTGAACCATCTTCCCGATGAGATCACCGGCGCGCACCCTGAGATCGTCTGGCCTCAGATTCGGGATCTCCGCAACATCCTGGTGCACCAGTATTTCGGCGTCGACATCGACGTGGTCCGCGATGTCGTCGATACTCATCTGCCTCCTCTTGCCTAGGCGCTGCGGTGCCACATCTCTGCTGACTGACGGCACGGCTCCAAAGGTTATTCGGCTACGGAACGGGGTCGAGTTCAAGTTCAATGTGTAGCTAGGCCCCGGGAATACTCACGCAGAACTCGTTGCCTTCCGGGTCCTGCATGACAGTCCACACCAATCCCGGCGCCTCGTGGGTGATGAGTTCGGTAGCGCCTAGGTCTTTGAGGCGTTCTATTAAAGTTTCGCGCTCCGCCCCGCCAACGTCGATGTGCATGCGGTTTTCCCAGGTATCGGATCCTTAACGCGCTGAAATCCCAGCGCCGGGGTGGAATCAACCATCACAAAATCGCCGTAATCCGCGGCGATTTCGCAACCGGTTGCGGCGGACCAAAACTCGCCGAGTTTTGAGACACTTGCAATGCCTTGGCGAGCGCATGATTGCTGTATCCGGTAAGCACACCGGGTTTCTTCGAAGATATTCGTGCCTAGTCGAGCAGGGCGCGGTACTGTTTGCGTGCCTTCATGGAGTGAATGATCGTTTCGGTGCCGTCATCCCAGATGAGTACGACAATCTCGAGTAATCTCATTGAGCCGTCGAACCCGAGGCGCAGTTCCCTTTGAGGGTGTTCCTCATCGAGTGGGGTCTTAAAAACGCAGCCTGAAGTCGCGGCAGTAACGGAGTCGTCTGGCTTGATGCCGTGTTTCGTGGCGCTTCGGCGTACGTCCATTTCTAAATAGCATTCTTTAGCGCTTCGCGGATTGCCTGAGAGCGTGACCATCCGTTTTCAGCCGCAAACTTGTCGAGGTCCGATATCTCGCCGGGGGAAAGCCGAATGGAGATAACCTTCGCAGCATCTTCGTTTCGAGGTTTCCTTCCACGTCGACGAAGTGTCTCTACGTCGTAGCCTTTCTCGGCTTCGGTTACCCACGCATCGATTTGCTCTTCGCTGACTAGCTTCCCGTTGATAGTTTTCATGCACGTAATCGTAATACGGAAAAGGCTTGGCGGCTAGGGGGAGGTTATATTCTTTCGACAATCCGTCGAGTTCAAATTTAACGTGTAGCGTTATTGACGCTTCGCGTTATGGGGGGTGTTCCTATATAGGTTGTCAACTCCGT
>NZ_KV821332.1:0-105817 GCF_001815635.1 Corynebacterium sp. HMSC075D04 | reverse complement strand
GGTTTACCCGTCCACAAAATTTGACACAGGCCAGCGCTTCCGAACGGAACCCGTGTTATGGAAATCCCAGGGCTCACTGTTGTGGGCCCCGAGCGTGTCCGGATCACTGGGCCGAACGGCAGCGGAAAGACGACCCTGCTCAACTCTGTTGCAGACGGTAGCGCGGGGTATGTGATTAGGAATGTGGGGTACCTCCGGCAACGCATTGTTCTTGACCCCAACCGGTCAGTTTTGGAATTGGTCTCGGAGGCCAACGCGTCTGCTGACCCGCAGTATATTCGGGACCAACTCGCGCAACTGTTGTTTCAGAATGAGACTGTGCACGCGCCTATTGGAACGCTTTCGGGTGGTGAGCGTTTCCGCGTTGAGTTTGCCCGCGTTCTTCTTTCGTCGCCTGCTCCGCAGCTATTGCTTCTCGACGAGCCCACCAACAACATCGATATCTCAACCGTGAACTGGCTTGTCTCCGCTCTTGAGAGTTATGCAGGTGCGGTTCTTCTCGTCAGCCACGACGAAGACTTCTGTGAGCGTATGAACCTTGACAGGGAAGTTTCCATCGATGATCTGACCTGATGGCCCCTGCAGCTCCCGCAAAATAGTTCCCGGCCGGGGAACTATTTGGGGGTATCGGCCCCTTCTCGACGACATTCGCCCAGGTCGGCACCCCGGCGAGGTAAGAAAGTTCCCGGTTTCGCACTGAGGTCGGGAACTATTTTGCACGCCCGCCGGCTACGGGCGTTGAGGCTCCGTCCCTGACAGATTCCACAAAATCTGTCAGGGTCGATTTTTGACCAGGCACGATGCCGGTCACTGACACATTCCGCCGTACTTTGTCAGCCGCGAGAGGTTGTTAACGGCCCCGCCGGCAGACAGCACCCCACCTACACCGGGCGGAAGGTATCCGGCGACGCGGCCTTCCACTCCTGTGCCCAGGATGACGGCGGGTCTTCGAGCAGCTGGCCCGGCCGCAGCCATTCGTAGATGGAGGCGTAGGAGCGGGACTCGGTCGGGGAGATGTTGCGGCGCAGCATCTCGGGGGTGAGATCCGCCGGGTCGGTGACTCCCATGGAGGCCATGAGGCGCACGGCGGTGTTGACGGTGGTCTTGTGATAGTTGTACACCGCCTGGGACTTGTCTTTGACCACAACGGCGCGGTTGCGGCGCGGGTCTTGGGTGGCGACGCCAGTGGGGCATTCGCCGGTGTGGCAGCGTTGTGCCTGGATGCAGCCGACGGCCATCATCATGGCGCGGGCGGAGTTGGTGTAGTCGGCGCCTTGGATCATGCGCATGACGATGTCGGAGCCGCCGGCGACTTTGCCGGACGCGCCGAGTTTGATTTGGTCGCGCAGGCCGGTGCCGACGAGTGCGTTGTGCACGGTCATCAAGCCGTGGGTCAGTGGCATGCCCATGTGGTCTTCGAAGTCGATGGGGGCGGCGCCGGTGCCGCCTTCGGAGCCGTCGACGACGATGAAGTCGGGTGCGGTGCCGACCTCGCGGATGGCCTTGCAAATGGCAAGTACTTCTCGACGACTCGACACACACAACTTGAACCCCGCCGGTTTACCGCCGGACAGTTCGCGCATCTTCGCGATGAACTCGATCAACTCGACAGGGGTGCTGAACACGCGGTGGGCTGCGGGGCTGATGCAGTCCTTGCCCATGGGCACGTCGCGGATTTCGGAGACTTCTTTGGTGATCTTGTCGGCTGGCAGCACGCCACCGATGCCCGGCTTGGCGCCCTGGCTGACTTTCAGTTCGACCATCTTGACCTGGTCGTCGGCGGCGCGGTCGCGGAACTTAGCGGGGTCGAAGTCGCCGTCGTGGGTGCGGGCGCCGAAGTAGCCGGTACCCATTTGCCAGACGAGGTCGCCGCCGAATTCCTTGTGGTACGGGGAGACGCCGCCTTCGCCGGTGTTGTGGGCGAAGCCGCCCATGGCTGCGCCTTTGTTCAGGGAGCGTACGGCGTTTTTGGACAGGGAGCCGAAACTCATGGAGGACACGTTCAGCATCGAAATGGAGTACGGCTGGGTGCAGTCCTTGCCGCCGATGAGCGTGCGGGGCGGTTCGGAGGGTTCGTCGACAGGCGCGACCGTGTGTACGAGGTGTTCGTGGTTGGTGGCGTAGACGTCCTGGACGGTGCCGAAGGACGTTTCGCTTTGCATGCCCTTTGCGCGTTCGTAAATTGCGTTGCGCTGATCGCGGTTGAAGGGGCGGCCGTCCCAGTCGCGTTCGATGAAGTATTGGCGCAGCTCGGGGCCGATGTCGGTGAGCAGGGTGCGCATGTGCCCGAGTACGGGGTAGTTGCGCAGGACCGGGTTTTTGGTCTGAGTGAGGTCGTGGATGGCCACGCCGCCCAACGCCGCTGCGACGCTGCCGAGGGCGACCTTGGCAAAGTTTCCTGACTTGTCCTTAGGCATGCGCCCCATCATGCCTTAATAATCTGTAGTTGTTGACAGGCACGCGGTTTCGTCGACTAGAGGGTGCGTCCGAGCGCCCGCATTTCCCATCCGGCATTGCGCCATTGTTGCACGTCCAGGACGTTTCGGGCGTCGATAAGCAATTGCTTTTCGACGACCCCAGCAACCCACTCCGGATCCATCTCCCTAAACTGCCCCCATTCGGTAGCGAGGATGGTCAGCTCCGCGCCGCGCAGCGCCTCTTCGAGCGTGTCGGCATAATCGAGGGTTGGGAAGACCTTGCGGGCGTTGTCCATCGCCTGCGGGTCGAAGACGGTGACGTTCGCGCCGGCCAGGGAGAGTTGGCCCGCGACGGCGAGGGCTGGCGAGTCGCGCACGTCGTCCGAGTTCGGCTTAAACGCTGCACCCAGCACCGTGATGTTGCGCCCGATCAGGCTGCCGAGCTCCTCGCGCGCCATGTCGACCACGCGCTGGCGGCGTCGCATGTTGATCGCATCTACCTCACGCAGGAAGGTCAGCGCCTGGTCCGCGCCGACCTCGCCGGCGCGCGCCATGAACGCACGGATGTCCTTCGGCAGGCAACCCCCGCCGAAGCCGAGGCCGGCGCCGAGGAATTTGCGGCCGATGCGGTCGTCGTAACCAATCGCGTCTGCGAGTTGGGTCACGTCTGCGCCGACGATCTCGCAGACCTCGCTCACCGCGTTGATAAACGAGATCTTCGTGGCCAAAAACGCGTTCGCCGACACCTTCACCAACTCCGCCGTCTGCAGGTCGGTGACGATAAACGGGGTGCCGTTGGCCAGCGGCGTCGCGTACACCTCGCGGGCGATTTCCTCCGCGTGGGAGTTCTCGCTGCGGTGTCCTAATACGATCCGGTCCGGCTCGATCGTGTCCTTGACGGCGTATCCCTCGCGCAGGAACTCCGGGTTCCAGGCGATCTCCACGGTCGCGCCTCGGCCGGCGCGACGAGTCAGATCGTCGGCGCGTTCCTGCAGCGCGGCGGCCGTGCCGACCGGGACCGTGGACTTGCCCAGGATGACGTGGTGGCCGTGCAGTTTGGGCACGAGGTCGTCGATAACCGCCTCGACAAAGCGCGTATCCGCCGCATACGACCCGCGCTGCTGCGGCGTGCCCACCCCGATGAAGTGCACGTTGGCGAAGTTGGCGGCCTCGTCGTAATTCGTCGTAAAGCTGAGGCGACCTGCGTCGATGTTGCGCTCCAGCACTTCGGGAAGGCCCGGCTCGTAGAACGGCACCGTGGAGTTCTTCAGCGCCTCAATCTTGTGCTCGTCCACGTCGACGCCAAGCACCTCGTGGCCCAACTCCGCCATGCACGCCGCGTGCGTCGCGCCAAGATAACCAGTGCCGATCACAGTCAGTCGCATGGTGGCCATTATGCCGTGGCGGTGCGGAGGCTGCAGGGCGACGCTGTGGTGGGGTTGATCGTCTAGTTCCCTCGGCAGGCTGCTAGACGATTCGCACCGTATTGCAAACCATCTTCAACATGACCTGGGGAAACGCAGACAAGGCGGGCGGATCGTCTAGCAGTTCGGACCGTCTAGCTAGACGATGCACCACCAGCCCTACTGAAAGTTCAGGTACGCCTTCGACGGGGTCGGGCCGCGCTGGCCCTGGTACTTCGAGCCGAGCGCACCCGAGCCGTACGGAGTGTCAGCCGGGGAGGTCATCTTGAACAGCGCGAGCTGGCCGACCTTCATGCCAGGCCACAGCGTGATCGGCAGGTTGGCCACGTTAGACAGTTCCAGCGTGATGTGTCCGGAAAAGCCAGGGTCGATGAAGCCCGCGGTGGAGTGGGTCAGCAGACCCAGGCGGCCCAGCGAGGACTTGCCCTCGAGGCGACCGGCCAGATCCGCGGGCAGCGTGAAGCATTCCAGCGTGGAGGCGAGGACGAACTCGCCGGGGTGAAGGACGAAGGCGTCGTCGTCGGAAACCTCGACGAGCGTTGTCAGGTCCGGCATCTCCTGCTTCGGATCAATGTGCGTGTACTTCGAGTTATTAAAGACTCGGAAGAACTTATCCAGGCGCACGTCAACCGAACTCGGTTGGACCATCGACGGATCGAAGGGGTCGATGCCGAGGTGGCCGGAGTCAATGGATTCGCGAATGTCGTGATCTGAAAGCAGCACGACACAGAGTGTACTTCCCCACCCCTTGCCCGGTTTTTGGAGCCGGTTCCTGCAGTGCTAAAGTCGTAAAAGCTGCCGGCGTAGTTTAGTGGTAGAACATCAGCTTCCCAAGCTGAGAGTGCGAGTTCGATTCTCGTCGCCGGCTCCAAGGCACTGGTTATTTTTGGGGGCGAAATGGATCAGCGGACGGTCAAATTAGACTCGACGGATCACGGCGAGTTTGTCATCTACCAGACCGAGGACGGATTAACGGAAGTCCATCTGCGAGTTGTCGACAAATCAGTATGGATGACTCAAAGTGAAGTCGCAGATCTCTTTGATATATCTCCGGCAAGCGTGAGCATTCATCTCAAGAATATCTACGCCGAAAACGAGCTGAGCAGGGATCGAACTATTAAAGAAATTCAAATAGTTCGATCTGAAGGAGATCGCGATGTTTCGCGAACACTCAAACATTACAATCTGGATGCGATTGTTGCTGTCGGCTACCGAGTTAAAGGACCAAGAGGAAATCAGTTCCGACGCTGGGCCAGTGAAATACTCCAGGAATATTTGAGAAAAGGTTTCGTCCTCAACGACGAAAAGCTCAAAGACCCCCGCGGAACCGATTATTTCGACGAGCTACTCGCGCGAATCCGGGATATTCGATCCTCCGAAGCTCGCCTCTACCTCAAACTACGAGACATTGTCGCGCTTGCTACGGACTACAACAAAGATAGCCCCAAAACACGCGGGATTTTCAGCTGGATTCAGGACAAACTCCATTACGCAGTTACCGGTCAAACTGCTTCAGAAATCATTGCGACACGTTGCGACCCCGGAGCCGACAACCTGGGGTTATCCACTTTCAAGGGGAAAGTGGTACGGAAAGGTGATGTAGCCACCGCAAAAAACTATCTAACAAATTCCGAGCTCACCACACTCAACCTGCTAGTTTCCCAGTTTTTGGAATATGCAGACCTCCAGACTCGTATGAGAAGCCCTATCTACATGAAGGATTGGTTGGAGAATACCGATTCGTTTATTGAATTCAATGGCTTCGAGCCGTTGAAGGATCGCGGAAGAATCTCGCGCGAAGAGGCCAACAGACTAGCCAAAGAACGCTACGAGCTATTTAATGCTGGTCGGGAATCCGACAATCTAGCCGAAGCTGACGCAAAACTGGTCGAGACCATGAAGCAGATTGACCGCCGGATTCTTGCAGACCGAGCCCGTTTAACACCCCGCGTAACAGACATCCCGGACGAGGAGTCTTAAACCCCTCACGCTTCCGTTGTGCACGCCGTGACGGGCTTATCCGACAGCAGGATGGCGCGGTAGCCGCCACCATCAACCGTGTAGCGCAGGATCTTCCAGTCTGGGTTGTATTCCTGCGCGAGTGCGAGGTCTTCGGGGTTGTGGTTGTGGGCGGTGATGGTGTCGTCGCCAAGTGGTGTGCTCACGCGGAATGTGAGCGTGGTGCCGTCGTGGGCGAGGATGTCGATGGGGAACCAGCAGAATTTTTGGTTCATGGCGCGCAGCACGGGAATGTAGTGCTGGTTGTGGCCGCGGGTGCGTTGGTCGCATTCGCGGTAGGTGCAGGTGCGGCGGGTGGCGGGGCGTTTGGGGAGTGGGACGGTGGCGTCGCCAACGCGTACGGCGGCGGCGCTTGGCGAGTAGTCGAATGTCGCGCCGGTGTTGGCGACGAATTCGTGGCCCTGCGCAGCGCTATCAAACTTTGCGACGACCACCTCACCCGTCTCATCAAGCGTAAACGCAAAGGTCAGCCCGTCCATGCTGCTGAGGGTGGCTGGGGTCCAGTCGGTGGGCATGCCAAAAGACATGGTGCTCCTTGAAATATCGCTCTTCCGGCGCGGCGGTTGCGCGTGCCGGCGGATCTTCCCTCGGGAGCACCGTGCGCGATGAGCGCGGTTGCTAATCGACGAGCCGAGGGGCCTTATCCGTCAGATTTCTTGATCCAAAACGACACAATATAGACCAAGCAGTCTAGTGTCAAGTGGTGCGGCACCCGCTCCCCTACCCGCAGCGGACGATGGGCTGCGGGTCGTAGACGGTGGTCTGGGTTTCACGGGAGAGTTCGTTGCCGGCGAGGTCGTAGATAATGCGGGTATCCGAGGTGGTGAACCCGGGTGCGCCGCCGGACGGCGAGCAGTTCGGGCCGGACACGTTGACCGGCTGCGGGCTGGTCTGGGCCCAGCGGCCGCCGTTGATGGACTGCACGTTGACCGTATTCACTCCCATGAGGCTGACGGTGAGTTGGCCGCCGCCGACGTTGGTGGCGATGCGCACCGGGTAGGGGCTGTCGTTGCGGAACTGCAGGTCGATGGCGCCTTCGTACACGGTGGCTTCGCGGCCGGCCGGGTAGCGGGAGATGTAGTAGGAGTGCGGGGTGTGGGCGACGTCGGTCATGCCGGCGAAGTAGGCCGCGTTGTACAGGGTGGTGGCGAACTGGGAAATGCCGCCGCCGACGGCGGTGTCGGCACGCCCGTTGAGGATGATGCCGGATTCGACGTAGCCCTGGGCGGTGCCGCGGGGGCCGGTGTAGCCGTTGAGGGAGAACGTCTCCCCCGGGTTCACAATCGCGCCGTTGACCGTGTTGGCCACCAGGGCGATGTTGGTGCCCGAAGCACCCGAGTAGCCGCCGGTGGTAAACGAGCCGACCACTTCGTTGAAGGTGGCGTTGTTCGCTTCTTCGGTGGTGAAGTCCGCGGGTACCGGCTTGTAGTCGGCGTCCCAGGAACGCCCCTTGGAACCGAGGACGCGGTCGTTGAAGCCGGCGAGGGTTTTCTCCCAGTCCACAGCGGTGCCGTCGACGGAGGGTTCGACGCCGCCGCCGGTGAGCACGCGGGCGTTTTGCATCTCCACTTCGGTCTCGGCGAGCTGCTCGGCCAGGATGGCTTGCGCGGCTTCGACGTTCACTTTCGGGGCGATCTTGCCGTCGACGTTGGGGAAGCTGACCACCTCGCCAAGCCGCTCCTGCGTGATAGCGGCCTTGTGATCATCGCGACCGGTCACGGTCAGCGGGCCGTCCAAAGCGGCGCGCACGGGGCCGTCCATGGCGGCGCTCATCACAGCGTCGTCGATGGCGGGCGGCACGGGGGTCGGCTCGACATCGATGCCGTCCGGGTTGAGCCAGCCGGTGGTGGTTTCCTCGCGCAGCAGGTCGCGTTCTACTTTCTGGCCGTTGACTGGCTTGGTGGTCTCGGCCTTGCCGGCTTCGACACGGATGGTGCCGTCGGTGGGGTCGAAGTGCAGTTCGTCGCTGATGCGGTCGAGGGTGCGGTTCAGGGCGGTGTCGTCGATACGCGGAACCGCGTCAACCTCCTGGGTGGTGAACAGGCCGCGCAGGCGCGAAATCGGGTTGGCGGTTTCGATGCCGGCGGCGTCCACGGTGGCCTGGTAGTCGATGTCCAGGCCGGACTTCGCGGGCACGAAAGTGGAGGTCTTGTCGCCGGCGCGGACCTCGACGGTCTTGTCAGCAGCGCTGCCGAGTTCGCCCTCGAGCTTCGCGCGAGCCTCGTCGGGTTTCATCGCACCGATGTTCACGCCGCCGACGGTGGTGCCACGCGGGACGTTGCCGCGGTGCATCGCCAGATCCGCCAGGTACACAGCGAGCGCGATGGCGAGGATGCCGAGCAGCACACCGAGCGCGATCTTGCCACCGCGTCCCTTGCTGCTCGCCTTGTGCGAGGTTGCCTTCACCGTAGTCACCCAAACAAGGGTAATGCAGATGTTTGAAAAAGCGGGTTAGAGGTTGTCGTCGATAAGCAATTGCTGCACGCGGGTGGCTGCCTCATCGATGCGGTCTTCGGCGATGTAGCCGTTGTTCACGCACCACACGACGTGGTCGATGATGGCGGGCAGATCCTTACCCGTGGACCACAGCGCCTGGTCGGCGCCGGAGGCGATGGCGCGGGCGACGGCGTCGCGGGTGGGCGCGTAATCGAGGATGCCCCGCATGCCGGACAGGTCATCGGTGACCACGACCCCGTTGAAGGGCACTCCGCCGGGGTAGTCGCCCTCGCGCAGCACGCGGTAGGCCTCGGGGTTCATGGAGCTGGGCACGCCGTTGGGGCCAAGACCCGGCACGATCATGTGGCCCATCATGACGCTAGAGCGCGGGAACTGCGTCAGCAGCGGGCCATAGGGGCGCATGTCTAGGTCGCGGACCTGGTTCAGCGGCGGAGTGACGGCGAGTTGGTGGTGCGTGTCGCCGGAGGCGCGCCCGTGGCCGGGGAAGTGTTTGAAGGTGGGGGTGACGTGGGCGTCGGTGAGCCCCTGAGAGAACAGCGTGGCCACCCGCACGACTTCGGCCGGGTCGCCGTGGAAGGCACGATCGCCCACAACGTCCAGGTCGGCCACGTCGAGGTCCAGCAGCGGCGCGTAGTCCACGTTGATGCCGTGCGCGCGCAGGGAGCGGCCGATGTCCCAACCGGTGCCGCGGATGACCTCCGGCGGGGTGCCGGCCAGCGCGCGCGGCGGCATGAACTCGCCGAGCACGTTGGTGTGGCGCTGCACCCGGCCGCCCTCAAAATCGATAGCGACGGAAAACGGCCTCTCGTACTGTTCCCGCAGCGCATTGATGTTGCGGCCCGACTCGGTGAGCAGCCGCGGGTCCGCCCAACTCGGGATGATCAGCCCGCCGGCACCCTGGTCCAGCGCAAACCGCGCCTGCTCGTAGTTGGTCACGCCGACCACCATCAGCGACGCCACCCGCGCCCGCAGGTCCTCGGGCACGCGTTGTTGCGCGGGGCTTAACAGCGCAGGAGCTTCTTGCTTATCGACGACCCCACCCTCCCGCACCGTCGACGGCGCCGTCACCGCTTCTGGGGTCGGGGTGGCTTCCTCCGCGGGCTCGGGGGCTCCACATCCGGCAAGCGCAACGCACGCGGCAAGCGCAACGGCACGCGTGGCGTGCGCTGCGCGTGCGCCGAAGGCTCGATTCCGCATGTGATTGACCCCTTTGTGGCCCCTTTGTGGCGTGTGAAAACGCCCTTACTCTACTCGCTGCTGGTAGCCTTTTCCGACATGTCCCACGTCGTTGTCCTACCAGAGCCGCTGAAGCGCCACGCTGCGTCCCCTGTTGTGGCGAGCGCTGTCGTTGGCATTGTGCTCGGCGTGGTCGGTGTGCTTGGTATCGCGGCGGCGTCGGGCCAGTCGACGGTGCCGGATAATACGGCCGTTTCCGCTGATGATGCGGTGCTTGGCGGGCCGGAGTACGGCTCGCGGAAGTAGGGCTGGGTGGGGTCGTCGAGAAGCGCCCATGTTCTTAGGTGGCTGGTCCTGACCCTGCTTGCGCTGGCGCAGCCGCCGGGACAGGTCGCGGCCGACACCAAGTTTGATCTCGTTGCCAACCCGGCGCGGTTTTTGGCGCGGGCGACGCAGGCGTACACGGATGAGTTTCCGCTAGGCCAGGTGCAGAACCAGGCGTACGGGTATCTGTTTCCGCAGGGCGCGTTTTTCTGGTTGTTTGGGTGGTTGCCGGATTGGTTGACGCAGCGTGCGTGGTGGGCGTTGTTGCTGGGTGTGGCGTATTCGGGCACGTTGGTGCTGGCGCGTCGCATCGGGATCACGGGTACGTGGCCGCCGGTGCTCGCGGCGTTGCTGTACGCGTTGAGCCCAAGGATTTTGACGACGCTGACGGCGATTTCTTCGGAGGCCTGGCCGGTGGCGCTTGTGCCGTGGACGTTGGTGCCGCTGGTGCAGCGTCGCCCGCAGGTGGCGCCGGCGGTGGTGGCGGTGGCGTGCATGGGTGCGGTCAACGCAACGGCGACCATTGCGGCGTGCCTGCCGGCGTTTGTGCTGCTGGTGGCGCTGCGCCGCTTCCGCGAGGCCGCACGCTTCACGCTGGGTGCGGTGTTGGTGTCGGCGTGGTGGATCGGCCCGCTTCTGGTGCTGGGCATGTATTCGCCGCCGTTTACAGACTTCATCGAGTCCGCGCATGTGACCACCGCGTGGCTCAACCCGGTGGAGATCCTGCGCGGCACCACCAGCTGGACCCCGTTCGTGGACACGGAGCGCGCCGCCGGTCACCTGTTGGTTGCGGAGCCGGTGTTCATCATCGCCACCTGCCTGATCGCCGCGTTCGGCCTGGCGGGCTTGGCACGGCGCGACATGCCGTGGCGCTTCCCGCTGCTTGCGGTGTTTGTGGTGGGGTTTGTGGTGTTGGGGTCGTCGCCAATGCTTGCACCGCTTTACGACGACACCCTCGCCCCGCTGCGCAATCTCCACAAGTTCGACCCGCTGGTCCGGCTGCCGTTGGTGCTCGGGGTGGGGTTTGTGGCTTCGCACGTGCGTCGCCCGCAGGCGGTTGGGGTGGCGGTGGCGGCTGCGGTGGCGCTCGCGCCCGCCTGGTCGTTGCGCCTGCTGCCGGAGGGCACCTGGTCGGAGGTCTCCGAAGACTGGGTGGCGGCCGGTGAGTGGTTGGAGGAGCACGCCGCAGGCACGCGCACGTTGGTGGTGCCCGCCGCGTCCTTTGCGCGCCAGCATTGGGGGTGGACGCGCGACGAGCCGATCCAAGCGCTGACCAGCACGCGTTTTGCCTTTAGGGATGCGGTGCCGCTGGTGGATCCGGAGGCGATTCGTGGGCTGGACGGCCAGGTGGCGGTCGCAGATCAGCAGGCGCTGCGCTCTATCGGCGTGGGTGCGGTGGTGGTGCGCCGCGACCTGGAACGCCAGCCCGTCACGCCGAACCTGGGCGAGCCGGACGCGAGCTTCGGGGAGGTGGATATCTTCCTGCTGGACCCGGATGCGGACATCATGGACACCGACCGCGCGCCGATTGCCGTCGACGGCGGCGGCGAGGTGCTCGCGCTGCTGTGGCGCGAACTCGGCTACTTCCCGGCGCGCCTGACCAGCGAGAACCCGGACATCGTCACCGATACCCCGGCGCTGGCGGTGCGCAACTACGGCACCATCCACGGGCAATCCGGCACCCTGCAGTACGAGTGGGAGGACACCACCGTGCGCAACCGCGTGAAGGACTACCCCTCCGCCGGCACCCGGACCGGAGTGGACATGGACGGGTTCGCGCGGGCGTCGTCCTCACGCGCGGACGCCGGTGCGTTCGGCGGGCCGGACCCGTCGAAATCGCTCACCGCTGCCTTCGACGGCCTGCACGAGACCGCCTGGTGGCCCGCGGCGGGCGACCGCAACGCGTGGATCGAGTTTCAGACTCAGCAGCCTCAGATTTCGCTCACCGCCACCGCGGACACCACCGTGCAACTCTGCGACGGGCACGACAATTGCCGCGACGTCACCCTGGTCAAGGACCAGCCGCGCCGCCTGACCCGCGGCGACGCCACCATCGTGCGCTTGACCGAACCCGTGGGCATCCGCGAGCTCGACGTGGGCGTCACGCGCGTCGTCCAGGTGGAGGGCACCGCGGACCGCTACTTCTTCCAACGCCGCTTCCCCGACACCGACGTGATCCAGCGCCGCTTCACCACCGCCGTAGACAGCGAATGGATGCTCTCTCATCCGGCGACAATCGACGGCGAGCGCCACGCCGGCCGCGTGTTCCTCGAGGCCGGCACGCACGAGATTGTCACCCGCGCCGAAACCGTCATGCTCTCGCGCGCGCCGCTGCCCAACCACACCGGCGAGCGCATGATCCTGACCACCCGCGCGTTCAACGAAGGCCTGCGCGCCACCCTCGGCGGCGTCCCGCTCGAGCCCATGCGTATCGACGCCGGCGCCCAGGCCTTCCGCGTCCCCGCCAGCGTGCCCTCAGACACCACCACCGCCGAGTTCGACATGTTCTTCACCGGCGACGGCGCCTACCGGTACTCGCTCGTCGCCGGCACCCTGCTGAGCCTGCTGGTCACCGCCCGGTGCCTGTGGGTGCCGTGGCGCCGCTTCGAAAGCTTCACGCCCCCACCCGGTGCGAACTGGCTGCCGGGTGTGGCCGTCATCGCCGTGGCACCCCTGCCCGGCGCGGCCGCCGTGGCGCTTGCGTGGCTGGTGCGCCGCTTCACCGTGATCCCGATGCCGCACCTGGCCGCCGCCACCATGACCGTGTGCGGCCTCGTGCTTGCACGTGCGCCCTGGCCGGCGGCGAACTACGCCGGCTCGTCGACCTTCCTCGTTCTCGCCGCCTGCTTCGCCGTGGCCTGCCTGACCAGCCGCGCGCCGGGTACCTCCACCAATTCGTAAGAGATGTAGGCGACGGCGGTGCTCAGGAGGGTGGTCGTCGCAAAGATCAGCACGAAGTGCCCCGAAAACATGGGCACGCCGAGTATGGGGAACACGAAGTACAGCACCGCCATGTGCCACAAAAACACCGAGTAGGACCAGTGGCCGAGCGTGCGCATACTTTTCGACGACAGCACCGTCCCCTCAAACCTCTGCCCCAGCGCAAAGGGCGCCACGAGCAGGGCGGCGAACACCGCGCCGAGGACTATCCGCACGTTGAACTCCAGCGGGCTCGGGTGCTCCAGGCCACGCGGGCCGATCACGCCCGCCACCCACGCCACCGGCAACGCCAGCAGCACAAACGGCCAGCGGGGTCCTGCGTAGCGCACCCCGGCGCGCTCCAATTCGGCGAGCACCAACCCGACCGCAAACCACAGCGCGTAGGACGGCGGCCAGATCTGCAGGTTCAGCACCGCCGGGTCCGCAATGCCCGAGACCGCCCACGGCCACACGAACCCGAGTGCCACTGCGACCGCCAGCGCCACGTACCGGCCCCGCGCGCCCAGCCGCAGGTACAGCGGCAGCACGATGTAGAAGGCGACTTCGATGCACAGCGACCACATTTGGGTGAGGCCGTCGATAAGCGCGTGCGGCACATAAACCTGCACCAACAGCACATTCGCCACCACCTGCGTTGCGCTGACCCCCGCGAGCGGCGGCAGCGCAAGCAGCACCACCGCCACGCACACCACGTACGCCGGCACCAGGCGGGCAACGCGCCGCGAGTAGTAGCCCGGGCGCATCCCGCCGCGCGCCAGCAAAAACGCCGAGAGGGCGAAAAACACCGCCACGAAGTAGTCAAAGCGCTCCAACACCGCCGAGCCGGTCCCCGTCTGAAACGCGACGTGCGTGGCCACAATGCCGTACGCGGCCACGGCGCGCAGGCCGTCGAGCTCGGGCAACACAGCGGGTCTTGGATTCACGATGGGCAAAGTCTAGTCGCCCGGTAGGGTTAGGCGGGTGAACCTGCGTCGTCGATTAGCCATCTGCCTGGGCATCATTGTCGTCTGCGCCGCGCTCAACATCGCCTCCCCCATCGTGATTGCAAAGCAGCGCACCCTGCAGCCCGGCGAGTACACCATGCTTTTCGACGACACCCGCTCCCGCACCGTCACCCTGACCAAACAGCCCAAATCCATGCTGGCTGAGGTAACCGTCGACGGCGATGTCGTAGACAGTTTCCTTATCGACCCCTCCACGACCTTCCCCGCCAAAGGCCGCGCCGGGCTCGGCCCGCTGCTGCCCTACCAGCCGGAACGGCGCACCTACCCACTGTTCGACACCACCTCCGGCCAAGACGTCCCCATGGATTACTTAGGTCCCGGCAACGTGCGTGGCATGCAGACCTACAAGTACACCGCTGCGTTGTCCAACGATTGCGTGCGCACCGTCGACGCGGAACGCCGCACCGGCCGCATCCTGGATGAGGTCTGGGACTGCCCGCCCGAGCAGTGGGTGCTTGCGGAGGAGACCAAGGCAGCAGCTGTCGACGCCGCGCGCCGCGACGTGGCCTGGCTGCGTGGCCTGCAAGTCATGGCGGTGCTCACCCGCTTCATCGCGGCCGCGGCGTTCATTGCTGGCCTGGTGGCCTATGCGCGCCGCCGCTAAAAGGTGGTGGGCGCCGGTCTATGGCGCCCTGCTGGTTCTGGCGCTGACCTGGCCGTTTCTTGTCCCCGGCGAGGCGT
Organism: Corynebacterium sp. HMSC075D04; assembly: GCF_001815635.1. Lineage (NCBI taxonomy): Bacteria > Bacillati > Actinomycetota > Actinomycetes > Mycobacteriales > Corynebacteriaceae > Corynebacterium > Corynebacterium sp. HMSC075D04. Next base: position 91,375 of record NZ_KV821332.1, on the reverse strand, counting down.
TCGCGCTGCGGGACATGATGGTCTTCGACGCGATGGAACTCACCCGCGCCTCGTTGGGGTGGGGTGACCTGCCCGCCCGCAACGTCCCCCAAGACGCCCTGCTTGGCGTCCTGCCGTATCCGGTGTTGTTCCTGCGTGTGTTCATGGTGTCCGCCGCCGCGGCCGCCGCGTGGGCGGGGTGGAAACTCGGCCGCACCCCGCTGGGCCAGGCGGCGGCGATGACGGTGGCGGTGTGGAACCCGTTCGTCGTAGAACGGCTGCTGCAGGGACAGTGGTCGCTTGCCGCCGCGGCCTGGCTGCTGCCCCTGGTGGCGTTGGGCGTGCACCCGCTGTCGGGGCTTGCGCACTGGTTGGCGTCGCTGACACCGACCGGCGCCATCGCCGCCGCGTGCGTGGCCCGCAGCCCTCTGACCACCGCGCTGACCTGCGCGCCGTGGGTCGTTGCAGGCATCTTCGCCGGGGCGGGCGGCACCTCATCGGCCGTGTCCGCCGAGGTGTTCGCCCCGCGCGCCGAAGGGCTCACCGGCACCCTCGGCGCGCTCGTAGGCCTTGGCGGAATCTGGAACGCTCACGCCGTGCCCGCCTCCCGCGAGGCCGGCTTCGCCCTGTTCGGCATCGCGCTGTTCGTGCTGCTCGCGCTGGCCTGGCGCGACGTGCCCCGCCGCCTACTCGTGCTCGCCGGGGTCGGCTTCTGCATCGCGCTCGCATCTTGGGCGGGCCTGCTGGGGCCGGTGGTCGCGCACGTCCCCGGGGCCGGCCTGCTTCGCGACAGCCAAAAGTGGCTCATCCTCACCATCCCCGCCCTGGTCACCGCCGCCGGCGCCTTGAGTCCCCGCCGCGCCCTCGCCGGTCTCACCTTCGCGCTCCTGCAGGTCCCCGACGCGCCCGTCGCCGTCGTCGCGCTCACCCCCACCACCGTCGAGGTCCCCGCCATCAACCACCACGGCCGCGACGTCCTCTTTGAATCCCGCCCGACGCTCACGCTTATCGACGACCACCCCACCGTCGACCCCGCCCCCAAAGCCATGAACGTGGTCGAATCCGGCGCGCTTACCGTCGACGGCGTCGTCGTAGACCCTCCGTCACCGCGCTGGATCGCGGCCCAAGCGGCCATCGACGACACCGATGCGCTGCACGAGATGGGTATCGGGGTGGTTGTGCGTTCGGATGGGCGGGTCGTCGATACGCAAGCGCCCGCGAACCCGCTGCCACCTGCGGGGATCGCACTGTTCGCGCTGTGGCTCGCGGTGCCAGCAACGCTGCGCCGCAACCGATAGTTGGAACCTCCCATGATTGAAAGCTTGCATGAATTGTGTTGTGCGGTTAAAGTGAACTCCAGATGAACAAAAGGTTACGCACCGCAGAATCAAGGAGGTATAGCCGTGGCCAACAACAACATCGATTTCAGCATCATCCGCGAGCGCGCCCTGCGTAACATCCGCGAGGACCTGCTCGCCGAGTTCGCCGGACAGTACGACGCACTCGAAATCACCGACGCATTCGACGCCGTCGTCCGCGCACACAAGCGCACCGCAACCGTCGAAGACTTCATCCCCGTCCTCGTCGAAGCAGAAATGCGCGACCGACTCCGCGACGGCGACCTCTTCCCGCAGGCCGCCGCATAACTCACAGCAAACCCCAACGCCCAACCCCTTTGCAGCGGTTGGGCATTTTGCTATGTTCGACACCTAACACTGTCGGTAGCGAAAGCACACCGGCACCCAGCGAACGTCAACCCCACGCGCCCGGGGAAAAGGGAGCACACACCGGCGCCTTGTGGCCGTATCAAGGCTGAAGCGGTTCGATTCCGCTCACACGCACAACGCATGCGGCCTGCACGACGCACACGGGCACAACCCCCACCACAGGGTTGCACCGAGCACTATTTACTACCGCGACGTTGGGGGTGACCCGGACACTTTCGTGAGGGTTGGGAACGGGGACAGAACTTTCAAGGAGGACACATGCTGCTCGCAGAAGCACTCGCACGCCGCGCCGAGGCACAAGACCGCCTGAACAAACTGCAGGAACGCCTCGTCCAGGGCGCCATGATCCAGGAAGGCGACACGCCCGTCGAGGACCCCGCCGAACTGCTCAAGGAAGCCGCCGAGCTGCTCCAAGAGATTGAGACGCTTGTGCGCCGTATCAACCACACCAACGCGCAGACCGCCTTCGAGGGCGCCACGCTTACCGACGCCATCGCGCGCCGCGACGCCCTGCTACGCTCCCGCCGCCTCTACGCCGCAGTTGCCGACGCCGGCACCATGACCAACGCCCGCTACTCCCGCTCCGAGGTGCGCTTCGTGCCCACCATCGACGTGAAATCGCTCCGCGAGATGGCTGACAACGCCTCCAAGGCCTACCGCGAACTGGACACCAAGATCCAACAGCTGAACTGGACCACCCAGCTCATCTAAGTTCTGCCAGTAACTCCCGCGAGCACGGCCGCGAACCTACGGCCGGTCTCCTCCCACGAAAAGCGCTGCGCCCAACGCTTGGCATTCTCGGCCATGCTGGCGCGGCGCTCAAGTGTTTCTCGGGTTGCCTCGGCGAAGTCGTCCCCATCCTGGACGAGGCGGCCAGTTTCGCCGTCGCGGATCGAATCCGCCACCCCACCCGCCGACGCGTACGCCACCGTGGGCACCCCATGCTGCGCGGCCTCAATCACCGCAATGCCCCAGCCTTCCTTGCGCGACGGCAGCAGGTGCACATCGGCGCGCTCCAGCAGCGCGTGCTTGTACGGCTCGGAGACGTGCCCGTGGAACACCACATCGCCACGGCCCTGCGCGTAGGCCCGCAGCTCGTCCTCCCACCAGCCCGAACCGACCACATCCAGCACCGCGCCCGGAATCCGCGCCGCGGCGTCGATCGCCTCCTCGATCCGCTTGTGCGGCACCAGACGAGAGAGGGTGAGCAGGTGGGTGCGGTGGTCGTCGTAAAGCGAGGGCACATGCGCAGGCACCGGATCCACGCCATTCTCCACGATCTCGATGTCACCCTCGCGCACGCCAAGCGCCACCAAATCGCTTCTCGACGCCTCCGACACCGTCACATACCGCGCCCCCCGATACACCCGCGGCGCCACCTTCGACTCCAAAAACCACCCCAACCGGCCAATGATCGGACCCGCCACCGGCCACTGCTCCTTATGGCAATGGTGCGTCAGCAACACCACCGGCCTACGCGTAAACAGCCGGGCGAAAAACGGAATACCGTTCTGCGTATCCACCACCACATCCGGCCGGTTGCGCCAGATAGACAACGGCGCCGCCAGGTACACACTGAACTTCCCGCCGGCACGCTCGTAGCGCACCCCGTTTCGGCGTGACCGCCGCGGCGCATCCGTATGCTTCGCCGTCCGATACACCACCTCGTGGCCCTGGGCCGCCAAGTACTCCCCAACGCGTTCAAGGTAGCGCTCCGAACCGCCGCCCTGCGGGTGGGTGGAGTCGCGCCAACACAACAACAACACCTTCACGGCGCAATGACCTCGAGCCCAACTTCACGGGCGGCCTCGGCGAGCCTGTCGTCGTACGTCAACACCGCATCCGCCTCCACATCCAACGCAGCCTGTAAGTGAATCGCATCCAACGTACGCAAATACGGCATCGGCAACATACTCGCCGCTCGTAGTGTCCCCCGGCCAAGTTCCGCGATCGAAATTCCCCGCAAGATCATCGTAGCCTCCCCCTGCGGCCGGCCGAGGCGCACCGCCAAGCGCCGCAGCTCAATCTCCAACAAGTCCGACGACACCACCTCGTATTCGCCTGCCTCGAGCCACAGCCGCATCGCGTGCGTGTGCGGCTCCAACTTGAGCAGACAGCCCATCGCCGACGTGCCGGCGTACACCCTGCGCATGTCAGTACCTGTCCGCGCGCATATCGTCGAGCGCATCCGCCAGCGACTCGCCCTCCACCTGCGGCACCGGAAGGTCGAGCCAACCACCCACCCGGGTCGCCGGACGGGTAATGGCCAGGCGTGGCTGCGGGTCGTCGAGAGGCATCAGGCGCCCGACCGGCTCGCCGTTGTTCGTCACCACGAAACTGCGCCCTGCACGCACCTCACGCAGGATCTTCGCCGAATCATTGCGCAGCTCGCGCTGGGAGATCCTGCGCTCCACCAGCGATTCGTCCCATTCCGGATGTGCCATACGCCGGAGCGTAGCACGGTTGCTACAGTGCTAACATTGCGCGAATGCACCACACCCGCCGGATGGCCACGCTCCGCCGCTCACTGCGGCTGCTGCGCTCGTTCCCCTACGAGCAGTTCCGCCCGCGCGTGTTCTACTCCTCCCTCGCGCGCGACACGCGGATGCTTATCGACGCCCTCGCCAACGACATTTCCCTACCTCCCATCACCAACCAATCCGTCCTGGACGTCGGCGGGGGCCCCGGGTACTTCGCCGAAGAATTCGCCGACTGCTTCTACGTCGGCCTCGAACCCAGCGTCTCCGAAATGTCCGCCGCCGGCCTGTCCGGGTTTGGCTCCGTACGCGGCGACGGCGCAGCCCTGCCATTTGCCGACGACTCCTTCGACGTCGTGTACTCCTCCAACGTCGCCGAGCACATCCCGAACTGGCAGACCATGGGCGAAGAAATGCTACGCGTAGCCAAACCCGGCGGGCTTGTGGTGCTCAGCTACACGGTGTGGCTCGGGCCATTCGGCGGGCACGAGACAGGCCTGTGGCAGCACTACGTAGGCGGGGAGTACGCGCGTCGTCGATACGCAAAAGTGCACGGGCACGAACCGAAGAACCGCTTCGGCGAAACACTCTTCGCCGTCTCCGCACGCGAAGGCCTCGAATGGGCCGAAGCCACCGGACGCCTCGCCGCCGCCTTCCCCCGCTACCACCCAGCGTGGGCGTGGTGGGTCACCCGCGTGCCGGTGCTGCGCGAGTTCGCCGTCTCAAACCTCGTCCTCGTCCTGCGCGGCTAATACTGGGGCCTCAACAGCAGAGTGCGCTGTATTCGATCCATCTTCTTCATCACACCGAGTGTTTGGGGAGACATTGCATGGACCAAGGCATACATGTCTGCCAACCGTTCCTGGTGGTCAACGTTAAGAATCTGTTCCTGATGACTTACACGGTTCCGGAGCCGACGCAACTGTTCTAAAGCAACCGCCACCGCATACCCATTCTCAACTTGAGCGGGAACTAGAGGTGAAATGCTCGAACGGTGCCGTTCAACAAGCTTCGATGTCAACCCGGGGAAACCACCCACCAGTGCATGAATCCAAAGGTTCTCTTTTGCTGAAAATCCTGTCGCGAAATCCGCACGATTAGCCGGTGGATGCAACGGGAAAAGAGCACTTAGATTCCCAAACGAGAGCTGCGAAACCCTGTCATCCAATGTCACCGGAGCCTTAAATCGGGGATGATTCCGAGGTCTGCGCCGAGCGCTACGTTCCGCTGCATTCCGTGCGTCCGTTGCCATGCGCTCCACTACTTTTCTAAGTGGACGAGCCGGGTTCTCAAGCCAATCTTCAGTACTGCTTTGCGCTTGGTTCCACGACCTTAAAGATGCGTCAATACGATTTCTCAGCACAGGCTCGAAGACCGAAAGCGCCTCATACCAAGCCGAAGCAATTGCACTTTGCCACAGATACAAGGATTGAACTGAGCGATCAGAGATGCTGTCTGCGCTTCTCCCAGTCTCTCCCACAATAACCATGCGGTATGACCGAACACGAGCGTCACTCAATCCCCCAAGCATTTCACCCACCATGCCGTGAGCATAACAAAATGCCCGCCTCGCGGCGGGCATCCTGCAAAATTAACAACAGATCTTGTCTGAAGTTTTCCACGGGCGATGTTACAGCATCACCCCGTGGGCGGGCAAGGGGTTACTTCGCGGCGTGGATGCGCTCGTCGAGCTTCTTCAACTGGTCGAAGATCTCCTGCGGGATGCGGGAGCCGAGGCTCTCGAGGTAACGGCGGGAATCCGCGACGTCTTCCTTCCACAGTTCCGGATCGGCGGTGAGTGCCTCGCGGATGTCCTCGATCGGGGTGTCCAGACCATCAAGGTCCAGGTCCTCGGCGCGGGCAGTGTAGCCCACGACGGACTCCTCAGCCTCGACGTTGCCCTCGATACGGTCGATGACCCACTTGAGCACGCGGGAGTTCTCGCCGAAGCCCGGCCACAGGAAGCGGCCGTCCTCGCCGCGGCGGAACCAGTTGACCAGGAAGATCGACGGCATGCGGTCGCCGCCCTTCTTACCCATGTCGAGCCAGTGCTGGAAGTAGTCGCCCACGTTGTAGCCCATGAACGGCAGCATCGCCATCGGGTCGTGGCGCAGGGAGCCGACGTTCGCCTCGGCAGAGGCTGCGGTCTGGCCGGAGGAGAGCATCGCGCCGATCATGGTGCCATGCTCCCAGTCGTGCGCCTGGGTGACCAGCGGGACGGTGTCGGGGCGGCGGCCACCGAAGAGGATGGCATCGATCTTCACACCCTGCCAGTCCTCGAACTCCGGCGCTGCGGTCGGGCACTGCTCGATGGCCACGCAGTAGCGGGAGTTCGGGTGGGCGGCCTTGCTGGTGGAGTCCGGGTTCCAGTCTTCGCCGCGCCAGTCGATCAGGTGCGCCGGCTTTTCGCCGTCCATGCCTTCCCACCAGACGTCGCCGTCGTCGGTAAGAGCGACGTTGGTGAACAGCACATTGCCCGGCTCCATGCTCTTCATGGCGATCGGGTTGGAGGCGAAGTTCGTGCCAGGGGCGACGCCGAAGAAACCGTTCTCCGGGTTGACGGCGTAGAGGCCGTCTTCGCGCAGCTTCATCCACGCAATGTCGTCGCCAACAACCTCGGCCTCCCAGCCCGGCAGGGTCGGGGTGAGCATGGCCAGGTTGGTCTTGCCGCAAGCGGACGGGAATGCAGCGGCAACGTGGTACTTCTTGCCCTCCGGGTTGGTGAGCTTCAGGATGAGCATGTGCTCAGCCATCCAGCCCTCTTCCTTCCCCATCACAGATGCGATGCGCAGGGCGTAGCACTTCTTGGCCAAGATGGCGTTGCCGCCGTAGCCGGAGCCGTAGGACCAGATTTCCTTGGTCTCTGGGAACTGGGAAATGTACTTCGTGTCGTTGCACGGCCAGGCCACGTCTTCCTGACCCGGCTCGAGCGGGGCGCCAACGGAGTGGAGGCAGTGGACGAAGTTGTCACCCTGGATCTTGTCCAGCGCCTGGGTGCCCATGCGGGTCATGATGCGCATGGACATAACCACGTAAGCGGAGTCGGTGAGCTGCACGCCAAGCTTCGGGTCCGGGTCGGAGATCGGGCCCATGCAGAACGGGACAACGTACATGGTGCGGCCACGCATGGATCCGGCGAAGTGCTCGAGCATTTCTTCCTTGAGCGCTTCGGGCTTCATCCAGTTGTTGGTCGGGCCGGCATCTTCTTCGTTTTCGGTGGCGATGAAGGTGCGGGACTCGACGCGGGCGACGTCGGAGGGGTTGGAGCGCGCCAGGTAGGAGTTGGGGCGCTTTTCCTCATTGAGTTTGATTAGCGTGCCGGCGGTGACGAGTTCGTCGGCCAGGCGGTTCCATTCCTCGTCGGAGCCGTCTGCGAAGACCACCTTCTCCGGCTCGAACAGGTCGACGGCTTCGTTAATCCAGTCGATGAGCTGTTCGTTGTCGGTGGGGGCTTGGCCCTCCAGGCGCTTAACTTCGGCGGTCATGTGCACTCCTTGTGTAACTGGTTATTGCCAGTGCGTGGCGCACGGCAACCCCAATAATCGTTGCGTTTTGCCCCAAGAGTATCGAAATGTGTGTTCTTCAAGCCAAACCTTGGGCACTTCCACAGCATAGTGGATATAACCAGTACGCCCGAGCACTCATAACACTTTGGGCGGGGGTAACGCGCTACCCCCGTCGGGGGCTCATGCGTATCGACGACACGGGGGTGACAACCCGGCCCCTCACCCCTCGCCGGGACACTTGCGTTTGACCTGTTCATATGGACAATAAACACGATGAATAATTCTGAAAACACGCGGTCGGGCACGGGCGAGTTGCCCGCTGGCCGCCCATTGCAAACTGATTTTGAAACCGGCCTGGATTACCCGCGTTTGGGGTCCGTGACGTTTCGTCGCGGCACGCTGACCGATAACCAGGAGGCCTTGTTCAACGAGCACTGGCCACGCCTGGGCAAGGTGTTGGCGGAGGGGTCGGACGAACGCATTGATATCGACGACTGGTTTGGCCGCTCCGGCCACCCCACCATCGTGGAGATCGGCTCCGGCACCGGCACCTCCACCGCGGCGATGGCCCCGCTCGAGGCGGACACCAACGTGGTTGCCGTGGAGCTGTACAAGCCGGGTTTGGCGAAGTTGCTGGGCGCGGTGGTGCGTGGTGGCATCGACAACATTCGCATGGTGCGCGGCGACGGCGTGGAGGTCCTGGCCCGCATGTTTGGCGAGGAATCCCTGGACGGCGTGCGCATCTTCTTCCCGGACCCGTGGCCGAAGGCGCGCCACCACAAGCGCCGCATCATCCAATCCGGCACCCTCAACCTCATCGCTACGCGCCTGAAGCCGGGCGGCGTGCTGCACGTGGCCACCGACCACGCCGACTACGCCGAGTGGATCGACGAACTCGTGAACGTGGAGCCGATGCTGGAGTACAAGGGCTGGCCATGGGACGAGGCGCCGATGCTGACGGACCGCCAGGTGATCACCAAGTTCGAAGGCAAGGGCCTGGACAAGGATCACGTGATCCGCGAGTACCTGTGGGAGAAGAAGTAATGGACCTGCAGGCAATGACCCACCCCTACACCCCGGGTGCGCCGGCCGGGCCGGAGAGCTACCTGCTGGTGTGGGACGCCCCGAACCTGGACATGGGCCTCGGCGCGATCCTGGGTGGCCGCCCGACTGCGGCGCACCGTCCGCGTTTCGACGCCATCGGCCGCTGGCTCATCGACCTCGCCGCCGACCGCTCCGACGAACTCGGCTACGACGTCGAGCCGGAAGCCACCGTGTTCACCAACGTCTCCCCCGCCGGCGCAGACTCGATCCGCCCGTGGGTGGAGGCGCTGCGCAACGTCGGTTTCGCCGTCTTTGCTAAGCCGAAGAGCGAGGAAGACTCGGATGTGGACGGTGACATGATCGACCACATAGAGCGTCGTCGTAAAGAAGGCGTGCTCCAAGGCGTTGTCGTCGCATCCGCAGACGGACAAAACTTCCAAGAGCTCCTGCAAGAACTTGTCGACGACAACATCCCCGTCACCGTCCTCGGCTTCCACGAACACGCCTCCTGGGCCGTGAACTCCCCCGACGTCACCTTCGTGGACCTCGAAGACATCCCGGGCGTGTTCCAAAACCCGCTGCCGCGCGTCCACCTGGACAAACTGCCGGACGAGGGCGCCTGGCTGCAGCCGTTCCGCCCGCTCAAGGCGCTTTTGCACAACCCGAAAGACTAGGAGCCCGCCGTGTTTTACAAGTGGGGCCACTTCGCCTACCGCCACCGCCGCATCATCCCGGTCATCGTCATCGCGTTGATCCTGCTGATGCAAGTGCTGTTCGGATCCAAACTCGCCGACCGCCTCTCCCAAGAAGGCTGGGAAGACCCGGGCGCGGATTCGACGACGGCGGCGCAGATCGAATACGACACGTTCGGCCGCGACAACTCCGGCGACGTGATCCTGCTGGTGACGGCGCTGGATGGGGTGGACAGGCCGGAGGTCGTCGATAAGGTGAATGCACAGTTGGGGGAGCTCAAGGCGCAGCACCCTAACCAGATCGCGCACATCACCAGTTACTTCGAGCGGCCCAACCCGCAACTGGTCAACGCCGATCACACCAAGGCGTTCGCCGCGATCGGGCTGAAGGGCGACGGCGAGCAGACGCTGAAGGACTTCCGCACCATCCAGCCCGCGCTCGAGGCGCTGGAGGTCCCTGGCGGCACCGCCCAGATCGCCGGCGCCACCGCCGTGGCCGACGCGTTGGACACCGGCATGGCCGACGACATCGCACGTGCCGAAAAGATCGGCCTGGTGTTCGTCGCCATCATCCTGCTGTTCGTCTTCGGCGGCGTGATGGCCGCGGCGATGCCGCTGATCGTGGGCATCCTGTCCATCATCGGCTCCTTGTCACTGCTGGCGGTGCTGGCGCAGTTCCAGCAGGTCAACATTTTCTCCCAGTCGATCATCACGCTGCTCGGCCTGGGTCTTGCCATTGACTACGGCCTGTTTATGGTGTCGCGCTTCCGCGAAGAACTCGACCGCGGGCTGGACACCGAAGAGGCCGTCGCCGTGACCACCAACACGGCGGGCAAGACGGTGTTCTTCTCCGCCCTCATGGTCGGCGTCGCGCTGTCGGGCCTGCTCATGTTCCCGCAGGCGTTCCTCAAGTCGGTTGCCTACGGTGCGATCAGCGCGGTGGTGCTCGCCGCGGTGATTTCGGTGGCGGTGCTGCCGGCGCTATTTAGCATGCTGGGCACCAAGATCGATTTCCTGTCCGTGCGTCGTCGCAAAGAGCGCAGCATGGAAGATACGGTCTGGTACAAGATCCCCGCCTGGGCGATGCGCCACGCCCGCCCCGTTGTCGTCGGGGTGGCGGCGCTACTCATCGCCCTAACCGTGCCGATTGTCGGCATCGCGTTCGGCGGCATCAACGAAACCTACCTGCCGCCCAACCAGGTCACCCGCCAAGCGCAGGACGAGTTCAACGAAGAGTTCCCCGCCTTCCGCACCGACCCGGTGAAACTCGTGGTCCAGGGTGCCGACAACGCGCAGCTCGGCCAGATCGTCATGCAGACCCGCGCCATCGACGGCTTCACCCGCCCGCTCAAGCCCGACTACCCCACCGAAGGCGACATCACGGTGCTGTCGGCACCGCTGGAGAACAGGGACGGTGGGGCGGACGTCGTCAAGCAATTGCGTCAGATTGACGTGCCGGAGGGCGTAACCACCTACGTCGGCGGCACCCCCGCCATGGAAGTCGAATCCATCGAAGCGCTGCTGGAGCGCCTGCCGTGGATGGGCGTTTACATGGTGCTCGCGACGTTCCTGCTCATGGCGCTCGTGTTCGGGTCGCTGATCCTGCCGGCGAAGGCCGTGATCATGAACATCCTCGGCATCGGCGCCACCCTCGGCTTCCTCACCGCCGTGTTCGTCGACGGGCTCGGCGCAGGGGTGCTCAACTTCACGCCGGGTCCGCTGATGAGCCCGATCCTGGTGCTCATCGTCGCCATCCTTTACGGCCTATCCACCGACTACGAGGTGTTCCTGGTCTCCCGCATGGTGGAGGCCCGCCAGGACGGTGCACGTACCGACGACGCCATCAAGGACGGCACCGCCCATACCGGTGGGATTATCACCGCCGCGGCCGCCATCATGATCGTGGTCGCCGCCGCGTTCGCCCTGTCGGACATCGTGATGATGAAGTACATCGCCTACGGCATGATCTTCTCGCTCGCCCTCGACGCGACAATCATCCGCCTGCTGCTCGTGCCCGGCGTGATGCACCTGCTGCGCGAGGACAACTGGTGGGCGCCACGCTGGGTCAAACGTGCCGCGGGTGCACTCGGCGAGGGCTCTGGCGTATCGACGACACCACCCACCGAAACCCCCATCGAGCACATGGTCGTTGACACCCTGCCCGGCCGCGCCGGCGTCTCCGTCGAAGAGGACGCGACGCTGGTGCCGTTTAGCGAACTCATGCGCGACATCGAGCAGCGCCGCGCCCTCGAGCAGCTGAAGAAGAAAGAACTTGAACGCTAGGACCTGGCTGCGCTGGCTCGCCCCGGTCGTTCTGGTCGTGGTGGTGCTGGTGGTGCTTCGCGACCAGATGCCGTTCTTCGGCGACGTCTGGCGCGCCGTCCGGTCTGCTTCGCCGCCGCCGCTGTTGGGCACGGTGGTCACAGCCTTGCTGGCGTTAGTGGCGATGGCCGGGGTGATGCAGATCCTGCTCAACGTCGAAGGGCGCATCACGGGGGTGGCGAGCACCAACGCGATCGTGTTCGCCTCTAACGCGTGGTCCACCACCGTGCCGGGCGGGCCCGCGCTGTCGGCGTGGCTGACGTACCGGGTGCACCGCTCGTGGGGGGCGTCGACGGGGCTGTGTGGGTGGTTCTTCGTCGTCTCCGGTGCGCTGTCCACGGTATGGCTGGTGCTCATCGGCATCGTCGCCGTGGTGCTGCTGGGTGCCGACCTGTCGGTGACGTCGCTCGTGCTGTCGCTGGTGGCGGCCGCGCTGACCATCGCCGCAGTGTTCTGGGCGACGCTCAACCCCGCGGTGCTCAAGCGCTGGGTGCGGTTTCTGCCCTCGCGCGTGCACGAGCGCGCTGTGTCCGTGATCGACCAGGTCTCCGCCATCCGTATCTCCGCCCCCGCCTTCGCGGGCGCTGCCGGGTTGTCGCTGTGTAACCGGCTGCTCGACTTGGCGACGATGGTGTGTGCGGTGTGGGCGGTGTCGTCGTCAAGCATTTCGCTATCGGGTATTTGCTTGGCGTTCATCATGACCAAACTCGCGGGATCCGCCCAGGTCACGCCTGGCGGCTTGGGCACGGTGGAGCCCGTTGCGGTGGGCATGCTCGTCGCCGGGGGGCTCTCGCTTGCCGACGCCACCGCAGCCACCGTCATCTACCGCGCCATCTCGTTTGCGCTCGTGACCGCCATCGGCTGGATCGTCTATTCCGCCGTCTACCTGGGGCGTGTGGATAAACCAACGGCATAATCGCGAGTTATCCACAGGGCCGTTGCGCAAGTTTGGCCGGCGCTTTAGGTTGAAATGCATGACTTCATTTACTGCTCTCGTGGACACGCTGGCCAGCGCCGTTGATGCGCTCGCCGGTTTCGACGAGCAGTACGCCCTCCAGGCAGGCCTCGACCCGGCACAGGTTCGCGAGTGGGCCGCGCTACACACGGTGTACTTCGGCCGCACCGCCTACACCCGCAAACAGGCCGTGGCGCTGGAGCGGGCGCGGGGGTTCTCGCTGCACCAGTTGGTGGCCATCGAGCGCCGCCTGAAGCGCCTGCCAGTCAACGAGCGTTGGGCGCCGCGGCTTGCGCTGCTCGAGGTGCGCGGCGACTACCGGGCGGTGCAGAAAGCCGCGCGCGAATTGCTTCCCGACGACGCCCGCACCCCCGAAGACGCCTTCCGCTTCTCCGCCTCGCGGGGTGGCAAACGGAAGTTCTCCGGCTGCGGCGACGAACACGTGCTCGCAGCGCTGGAACAGCAGTTGCGCTCCGGGCTGGACGCGTCGAAACCTGCGGGCCCGCAGATGTTCGCCCGGTTCGCCGACATGCTCACCGCGGGCGGCGGGGTGCAAGTGCCGGCGCCGCGCCCGATCGTGGCGGTGCCGGCGGACCAGCACGTGACAATCCTCGCCGACCACGGCGACGACGTCCTGCTCGCACTTTCCGACGGCACCACCATCACCGGCGCCGAATACGTCGCCGCACTGTTGGGCGAGATGTTCCCGACCGAGGTCGCGCTCGTGCACCCCGAGGCCGGGCCGGTGAACCTGTACCGGACCCAGCGCGTGGCCAACGCGAAGCAACGCGACTTAGCCCGCATGGCCACCCCGATGTGCCCCGTACCCGGATGTCGGGTGGCGGCGGATATGTGCGAGTTCCACCACATCACGGCGTGGTCGCAAGGCGGGCAGACCAACCTGGCCAACCTGGTGCCGCTGTGCAGGTACCACAACCGGGTCAACCACGACGACCCCCGCCACACCAACCGGCGCGGAAGGATCGAACGGATCCGGGGCCGGCCGGTGTGGGTTTCACCGCGCGGGTACCCGGTGTTTAGGCCCGGCGGAATCATGGACGCGCTGTTCGGGCGCTACCATCTGCGAGTATGACGAAACGAATCACACGCCCCACCGCGATCGCGGCCGACTACGTCGCCATCGCGGTATTCGCGCTGCTCGCACGCGCCGCCCACCAATCCGAAACCATGCCGTTCAACTTCACCGGCTGGCTATCCACCCTGTGGCCGTTCGCCCTGGGCGTGACGCTGGGATGGCTGATCGCCCGTGACAACAAGGGCGGCATCATCTGGCCAGTCACCGTGATCACCGGCCTGGTCATCTGGGGCATCCGCAACGGCTCGATCCCCCACTGGTCGTTCATCATCGTGGCGACGACCATGTCCGCGCTGCTCATGCTCGGCTGGCGCGGAATCGCAAAACTCTGGTCGAAGAAAGCCTAGAAGCTAGAGCCGAAGTTCCAGAGCGGATCACCCGTCTGGATGCCGTTGATGAACCAGATGATCATGCTGACAAGGTCGCCGAACAGGTCGAGGGTGGAGGAAAGCATAGAAGAAGGGCCTTTCTTACAGGGGGCTGATGGTGTGCTTCTTAGGAAGGTCGAATTCTTGTTTGGTGGCCAGTTGGCGAAGGGCTCGTCGTAAAGCAATGCGTGTTTGATTGGGCTCGATCATCTGGTCGATGTAACCCCGCTCCGCAGCCACGTACGGGGAAGTCATCTCCTGGTCATAGAAGTCCATGAACATCCTCTTCATGGCCTCGCGCTGATCAGGGTCCTCGATGGCGGCGAGCTGCTTGCCCTGCAGCATCACCACCGCCGCCGCCGAACCCATCACGGCGATCTGGGCGGTGGGCCAGGCGAGGTTGATGTCGCCGTTGAGGTTCTTCGACCCCATCACCGCATACGCGCCGCCGTAGGCTTTGCGCACGACCAGCGTCACCTTAGGCACGGTGGCCTCCACGCCGGCGAAGGCGAACTTCGCGCCACGGTGGATCAGGCCTTCGCGCTCCTGCTCCACGCCGGGCAGGTAGCCGGGGGTGTCCACGACATAGACGATGGGGATGTTGTAGGCGTCGCAGGTGCGGATGAAACGCGCGCCCTTGTCGGCGGCGTCCGCGTCGATGCAGCCAGCGGCGTACATCGGGTTATTGGCGACGAAGCCGACTGCCTTGCCGTCGATGCGGCCGAAGGCACAGATGAGGTTTTCGGCGTAGCCGGCTTGGATTTCGACGAGGTCTTCGTCGTCGCCAAGTTGCACGAGCAGATCCATCATGTCGTAGCCGGCGTTGGTGTCGTCGGGCATGAAGGAATCGAGTGCGGAGTCGTCCAACTCCTCGTCCGCAGGGGCCGTCACGACGGGGGCCGCGTCGAAGGTGGAGGTGGGCAGGTGGGCCAGCAGGTCCTTGACGTAGTCGAAGGCGTCCTCCTCCGTAGCCACCACGGCCTGGATGTTGCCGGCCTGCTCCTGTACGCGCGCACCGCCGAGTTCGGCGGACGTGATGTCTTCGCCGGTGACCTCGCGGATCACGTTCGGGCCGGTGACGTACATTTCGGACTCGCCGTCAACGGCGATGACAAAGTCCGTGGTCACCGGGGCGTAGACGGCGCCGCCGGCGGACTTGCCCAGCATGATCGAGATCTGCGGGACGCGGCCCGACAGCGGCAGTTGGCGCTTGGCAATCTCGGAGTACATGGCCAGCGACGTCACCGCGTCCTGGATGCGGGCGCCGCCGGAGTCCTGAATGCCGATCACGGGGCAGGAGATCTTGATGGCGAACTCCATGACCTCGGTAACCTTGCGGCCGAACGTCACGCCGACAGAGCCGCCGTAGACGGTTTTGTCGTGGGCGTACACGGCGACGGGGCGGCCGTCGATGCGCCCGTAGCCGGTGACCACACCGTCGGAGTAGACGGCGTCAGGGTCGCCGGGGGTGCGGGCGAGCGCGCCGATTTCGACGAAGGAGCCCTCGTCGAGCAGGGCGTCGATGCGTTGGCGCGGGGTGGTGCGGCCGGCGTCGTCGCGACGCTTGCGCGAGCGTTCCGAGCCCGGGTCCTGCGCTTTGTCAAGCCGTTCGCGCAGGTCGGCGAGTTTGTCGGCGGTACTCATCGCTTCCCTTCGATCCATGCGTTCATGTGCTTACCGACGATGCCCACCGCCGGCTCGTCCACAACCGCCAAGTGGTCACCGGGCAGGTGGACGATGGTCAAGTCGCTCACGATAGCGCCCCAGCCGCCGTCCTCGTCAATGTGGGCGTAGTTCGGCTCGAGCTGGATGGCGCCGTCGTGCATGCGCTCGGCGCGGAACAGCAACACCGGCACGTCGACGTCGGCCCAGCGGGTGAAGTCGAGGTGGTTGAGGATCTGGTTGTCCACGAACGATGCCCGCTGGTGCTCCAGGACACCGGCGGCCAGGCCGTGTTCGGAGGCGTCGGTGCTGGCCAGGAACTCGGTGAGCATGGTCAGCAGCGCGTCTTCGCCGGCGGTTTCGAGCAGCTCGTAAGGCACCTCGAAGTCCAGGCCATAGGTCTCCTTGGCAAAGGCGGCGTAGCGGCCCCAGCGCGCCTTGGTCTCCTCAAGGGTGTCGGGAATCGGCTCGGACGGCTGGGTGGTGTCCAAAAGCGCGATGAAGTCGATCTTGTCGTTGCCCAACTGGGATGCGACCTCGTAGGCCAGGGCGCCGCCGAAGGACCAGCCGGCGAGGATGACCTTGCGCTCGCCTGCGATGCGCTCGATGTCCTTGACGTACTCGGCAGCACGCTCCTGGAGGGAGCCCTCCAGGCGTTCGACGCCGTAGACCGGGACGTCCTTATTCAGGCGGCGGGCCAGCGGCGCGTACACCGACGACGACCCGCCGGCCGGGTGGAAGACAAACACAGGGGTGCCGGTTCCCTCGCGGAAGACGCGGATGTTGCCGTCGACCGGGGTCTCCAGGCCTTCGCGGACCTTGTTCGCCAGCGGTTCGAGCGTCTCGGCGCCCAGCACATCCTCGGCGGTGACCTCGATGCCGGAGCGCTCGGTCAGGTGCGCGGCGATCTCTCCCGCCTGCTCGTTGCTAATCTGCGGCAACTCCGACGTCACACCAGCAGCCGCCGCACCGGCGTACTTCGCCCAGGCGCCAAACACCATGCGTTCGGACGCGTCGCGCGGGGCGACGCCCACGCCCTGGGTCTTTTCGGCAGCAGCGGCCGGGTCGCGCGCCTCGTCGTTGACAGCCATCGGCTGAGGCGCATCGGTGCGGCCTGCGACGGCGTCTTCGACGATGCGGATGACATCGGCGACGGAGGCGTCGCGAAGCGTTTGCACCTGCAGCGGTGGGATCTGGAAGTCGTTTTCCACCCGGTTTTTGATGCGCATGCCCATCAGGGAGTCGAGGCCGAGGTCGATCAGCGGCAGCTCGTCGGGCAGGTCCTCGGGGTCGTAGCCCATGGATTCGGACACGATGCCACGCAGGCGCTCGGCGACGGTCTCGCCGGAGGTGGGGTCCCAGCGCACGGCGTCGATGTCGTCGTCCTGGTCCTCGTCAGAGGCGGCGGCCGGGGTGTCGTCGATACGCGTGGGCTCCATGACGCCCTGAACCGGGGCGCGGTCGATGGTGGAGGCGAAACCCTCCGCAACCAGCGCGGAACCGTCGTACACCTTGACGGACACGCCGCCGAGAGAGGAGGCGACCACGGTGGTCACCTCGCCGTCGGCGGGCAGGTAGCCGTGCTCTTCCGTAGCGACGACACGCGCGCCCTCGGCCACCTCAGCCGCGGCGGCCTCGATGAGCTGGTGCGGGCTGAAGACCTGGTCGGCGGCGGTCGCGAACGCAACCTCGCCGCTCGGCAGCGTCACACGGGAGCCCAAAAGCGACGTGCTTGCCGACGACGGCCTCGCCGGCGTCCAGTGATCCACCTGCTTAAACGCCATCTTCGGCGCGTCGATGACCTTGCCTGCGCCGTAGAAGGCGCCGAAGTCCACCGGCACGCCGCCGGCGTAGAGCTTCGCGGCGAGGTCCAAAAGCGACTCGAGCTCGTCGACCTTGCGTTTCGTGGTGAACAGCAGCTGCGCATCCGGCTGGCCGGCGGCGAACGCGGTGTTCATCATGCCCATCAGTGCAACCGGGTTCGGGGTGATCTCCACAAGCGTGGTGTGGCCGGCGGCGAACGCGGCTTCGGTGGCGTCCTGGAAGTAGACCGGCTGGCGGGTCATGCGCAGGAAGTAGGCGTCGTCGTGGATGGTCTGGCCGGGCTGGTAGACCTCGCCGCGGTCGACGGAGGTAAACAGCGGCACCGTGAGCGGGCGCGGGGTGATGCCTGCGATTTCGCCAGCGAGCTCGCCCATGATCGGGTCGAGCGCGCTGGTGTGGCCGGCGCCGCGCACGTTGAGTTTGCGGGCGAACTTCTCCTCAGCGGTGAGTGCCTCGACGATGTAGTCGACGGCCTTCGACGGCCCGCCGACGGTGGTCATGCCGGGGCCCGCGTAGACGGCTGGCTCAACGCCTGCAGCCTGCTCATGCTTATCGACGAACTCCGCCAGCGCCTCGCGCGACAACTCCACAACCGCCATCGCGCCTTCTTGGTCGGTGCCGGCGATCATTTCTTCGCCTTCGCCCATGAGGCGGGCGCGGGCGGTGGCGATGAGGATGCAGTCCTCGTCGCTCAGCCCGCCGGCACCGTAGGCTGCGGCAATCTCACCCATGGACATGCCCATGGTGGCGGCCGGGGTGATGCCGGCGGAGGCCAGCAGGTCGGTCTGGGCGATCTGGATGGCGGTGATGGTGACCTGGCCGGTTTCGGTGTCGTAGGTCAGCTCGTCGTTATCAATGATCTCGAGCATCGACCAGCCGGCCTGGAACTTGACCATCTCGTCGAGTTCGCGCATGCGGCGGGCGAACAGCGGCGAGCGGGCGATGAGTTCCTTGGCCATCTTGCGGTGCTGGGAGCCGAAGCCGGAGTAGACGAAGACGGGGCCCATGGGGGTCGGTGCGTCGGCGGATGCGATGCCGGGGCCGATTTTGCCGGCAGCCACCTGGCGCAGGCGCTTGACCGCCTCTTCGGTGGTGGTGGCCTGGACGACAGCGGCGGAGCGGCCGTGGTTGCGCTTGGCCAGGGAGCGCGCCACCGGGATCAGGTCGGTGTCGGGGCGGCCTTCGAGGAAGTCAGCGAGTGCGCCTGCTGCTTCCTTGCGACGAGAGGGCAGCAGGCCCGACACCGGCAACGCCGCCGCAGCCACGCCCTCGAAGGATGGCTCGGTTTCGGGCGCCTGGGTGTCGTAGTCGGCCGGGTCGAAGTCGGCGACGACCACGTGCGCGTTCGTGCCGCCGAAGCCGAAGCCGGACACGCCGGCGATGCGGCGGCCGGAGTAGCGCGGCCACTCGCGCGGGTCCTGGACGACCTCGATGCGCTCGGTGTCGAAGTCGACGTAGCGGTTTGGGGCGGTGAAGTTAATGGACTCCGGAATCGTGTCGTGCTTGAGCGCCTCGATCACCTTGATCAGCGCCACCACGCCGGCGGCGGATTCGGAGTGGCCGATGTTGGACTTCGCCGACCCCAGCAGCAGCGGCGAGCCAGCGTCGCGGCCACGGCCGAGGACCTCGCCGAGTGCGGTGGCCTCGATCGGGTCGCCGAGGATGGTGCCGGTGCCGTGGGCTTCGACCACGTCGACCTGCAGCGGATCCACGCCGGCGTCGTCGTAGGCGCGGCGCAGCACGTCTACCTGGGCGTCCGGGTTGGGGGCGGTCAGGCCGTTGGAGTGGCCGTCGGAGTTGGTGGCCGAGCCTTTGATTACGCCGAGGATGTTGTCGCCGTCGGCGATGGCGTCGTCGACACGCTTGAGCACGATGAAGCCTGCGGCGTCGGCGCGGACGATGCCGTCGGCGTCGTCGGAAAACGCGTGGATGCGCCCGGTCGGCGAGATCACGCCCAACTCCGAAAACGCAAGCGAGGCAAACGGGTTGGCCAGGATGTTCACGCCGCCGGCTAGGGCGACGTCGGCTTCGCCGTCGCGAAGCGCGCGCACCGCGTGGTGCACCGACACCAGCGACGAGGAGCAGGCGGTGTCCACGTTCATGGACGGGCCGCGGAAGTCGTAGGCATAAGAGATGCGGTTCGGGATGACCGCGGAGGATGCGCCGGTCAGCGCGTACGGGTGCGCCTCGGCTGGGTCGGCGACGATGAGCATGCCGTAGTCGTTGTTGGACGAGCCAACGAACACGCCGACGGGTTCGCCGCGCAGCTTGCTGGGCGCGAGCCCTGCGTCTTCGAGGGCTTCCCACGCAACTTCGAGCATGATGCGTTGCTGCGGGTCCATGTTTTGGGCCTCGAGTGGGGAGACGCCGAAGAATTCGTGGTCGAAGGAGGCGATGCCGTCCATGTAGCCGCCGTCGGTGTTTTCTTCCGACATTTTAGTGCGGACGACGGGGTCGCCGAGGTATTCATTCCAGCGTGGTGCGGGAAGTGGGCCGGTGGCGGAGCGGCCTTCGATGAGCATTTGCCAGAATTCGGCGTTGTTTTTGGCGCCTGGGAAGCGGCCGGCGGAGCCGATGATGGCAATGTCGTGGGTGCCAGGGGTCGCAGTTGCTTGACGACGACGCCTTACCGGCCCCTCCGCCTTCACCGCCGTCAGCGCCGCGGCGATCGCAGCGACGGTCGGGTACTGGTAGGCAATGGTCGGGTCTACGCGGCGGCCGAGGAGCGTTTCCAGTTCGCCGGAGAGGATCACGGCGTCGCGGGATGCGAGGCCGTAGGTCTCCAGCGGCGTGGTCGGGTCGACGTTATCTACGCCGGTGGCGCGCTCAACCCAGCTGGTGAGCCACTGAATCAGATCATGCTCGTTCATAACAGCTCAGACTATCGCCCACCGGCGGGGTTTTGTTACTGCGTTGCAGCGTGTTCGCGATCGGTGAATCGTTTCGCGTTGACGCGGCGGGCGATCTTGCCTGCCGAGGAGCGTGCGATCTCGCCCGGACCGTAGAACTCGACGACCTCCGGGGCGATGCCGTGCTTGGCGGTGACGGCGGAGCGGATGGCGTCGATGGCGGCTGCGTCGCCGTCGGCGGAGGCGTTGTCGGCGCGTTCGACCATGATGATGAGGCGCTCGACGTCGTCGCCAGGCACTGCGAATGCGGCGACGGAGTCCTTGCGCACGTGGTCGGTGGACTCCATGACGGTGGCTTCGATGTCCTGCGGGTAGTGGTTGCGTCCCGCCACGACCACGAGGTCCTTGACGCGGCCGGTGATGTACAGGTGGCCGTCGAGCATGGTGCCCAGGTCGCCGGTGGCGCACCAGTTGTCCTTCGGCATGCCGTCCTGGATGGTTTCGCCGATGGTGTTGTGGAACGTCGCGGCGGTCTCCTCCGGGCGGTCCAGGTAGCCGGCGGCGACGTTCTTGCCGTGGACCCAGATTTCACCGATGGTGCCGTCTTCGACCTCGTTGCGGGTCTCCGGGTCGACGATGGCGAAGTGCATCCAGTTCACCGGCTGGCCGTTCGACGCGGTAGCCACGCCGCCTTCCGCCGGGACGGCCTTGCCCTCTGCGAGTGCGTCGCGGTCGAACTCGATGAACTTCGGGCGCTCATCGGTGCGGTCGGTGGACACCAGCAGGGTGGTCTCGGCCAGGCCGTAGGACGGGCGCAGCACGGAGCGGTCGAGCCCGGAGGCGCTGAACGCGTCGATAAACGCGGTCACGCCCGCGCGGGTAACCGGCTCGGAGCCAATGATGATGCACTCCACGGCGGAGAAGTCGTACTGGTCCGCAGATTCCGGCGCGGCGTAGCGGGCGGCGAGGTCCAGGGCGAAGTTGGGGATCACGGTGTAGACGTGGATGTCGGCGAGGTCGTCGTCGCGACGCGACAGGCGCTCCACCCAACGCTTCGGCTGCTGGATGAAGTCGCGCGGGGCGAAGATCTCAATCTCCTGGCCCAGCACGACGCCGATCATGGCCACGATCATGCCCATGTCGTGGTGCAGCGGCAGCCAGGTCGGGATGCGCATCGGTGTTTCGAACTTCACCGCGTCGTTGATCTGCAGAACGTCGGTGACCAGCGCCTCGTTGGTGATCATCACGCCTGCCGGGTTGCGGGTGGAGCCGGAGGTGTACTGCAGGAAGCAGATCTGGTTCGCGGTGTCCTCCCCCGGCACCGGCGGGATTGGCTGGTAGGACTCGGCGAGCGTGTCCGGCAGGGAGTCCACGGCGATGACGCGGGGACGCTCGGTGCCGGGCAGGTCGGCGAAGTAGCGGCGCACAGCGGGGGCGGCGGCGGAGTTGGTGAGCACGATCTGGACGCCGGCGTCGCCAAGCACTGCGCGCAGGTGGCCCTCGTGGCCCGGCTCGGTCGGGTCGTACAGCGGCACCGGCACCTGGCCGGCGTAGAGCGCGCCCATGAAGCCGAAGACGTACTCGGCGGAGTTCGGCGCCATCAGCGCGACGCGTGCGCCCGGCTCGCCGACCTGGGCGAGGCGTGCTGCGACGGCCTTGATGCGGGTGTTGACCTCGGAGCGGGTGAACGTTGTTTCCACACCAGCTGGGTCGGTGGAAAAGTCCCACGCGCGGACGTTGATCGCGTCGCCGCCGCCGGCCTGCAGTTGGGCCTGGTGGATCATTTCGGCGAGTCGGGGCAGGGTGAAGTGTTCTGGCAGGGCGATGTCGCCGTCGGGGCCGATGAATTGGGCGGTCAGTTGCTGAAGATCCATCGAAAAACTCCTTGTTTTACACCTGTATTCGAGTTACAAACTCTCTACCACGTCACGGACCCAATTGACAGCCCACTCGGGCACTGTCGAGCCCGGAATCACGTCCGGATTTGTGGCATATAGTGCATGATTGCCGTTTGCCGAAATGAGTGCGTTTGCGCGTTCGATCGCGTTGCCTACACCCAGTGGGGCGTCGCAAACGGTGTCGTTCGGCGCGCAGATTTCGTAGGCACGATCCTCCACGAGACCGAAGCCGCCGGGGCGTGGTCCGGTCATGGTGGCGCCGGGGGTGACGGCGTCGGCGACGCGCTGCAGCGGCTGCAGGACGATCTCCGCGCCGGTGCCGTGCACTTCGGCGCCGGGGTTGATGCCCACGCCGTTTTCTCGGCGTCCGTCGGCGATCATCATCGCGCCGAGCAGACGGTCCGGGTTGATCGGACCCTCGCTATTGCCTATCGACGACGCCACGTCCCCCACAATCACCGCACCCTGCGAAAAGCCCGCAATGATGAACTTTGTCGACGAGCAGGTGCGCGCCACGAAGTCCAGTTCGCCTCGCAGTTTCGCGGTGCCCTCGGCGCGGGAGTCGTCGTAGGTCATCTCGGCGCGGCCGTGCGCGGTTTGGATGTTGCGGAACTGCGCGGTGTACGGGACGGTGAACACGCGCACGTGGTTGATGTCGTACATCTCCTGCAGCGGGCGCGTGATGGACAGCATGAAGCTGGCCGGGTTGGCCTGGGGGTTGAACGGGTCGTCGTCTGCCGCGGATTCCCAGGTGCCCGGTACGGAGATGACTTCGACGGCGGGGCACCAGTCGGGCTCGTCGACACGCTCGAGCGCGCTCGACTCTGGCGGCTTGCTCGCCGACGGCAGGTCGCTGTCGGTGGTGGTGCGCCACTGGTAGATACCTAGGCCGATTAGCGCAAGCACCACAATCACGGCAGCGACGACGACAACGTTGCGCGATCGGCGCATGAAAACTCCTTACACGTGCGGGGTTAGCCGCACAGGTTGGCGCGAGCGGTGTCGCTGAGCAGGGTCGCTACGGTGCCTGCGTCCATGTCGGTGCGGCGTTGTTCGACCAGTTGCCCGGCGACGGCGTCGCGGGTGATCGTATCGTCGTCGCACACGGTAAACCCGGTTGCTGTGAGTTGGTCTTCAAGACCGTCGACGTTCACCCCGTTTTGCCTGAGGTGATCCAGAAACGCCTGCTCCTCCGGCGCGTATGAAGGCACCTGGGTGGGCACGGTTTCCACTTCCCGTGCGGGTTGGTCGCCGGCGCCATTGCGTGACGACGACCCCGGCGCCGCAGCCGACGACGCCGTCGCGGATTCCGTCGCGGACGCGGTACCCGACTCAGTGGCCGAGGTGGCCGTTTCCGTAGCCGAGGTGGCCGCAGTTTCGGTGACGTCCTCGGAGTCCACGGTGGCTCCACCGCAGGCGGTAAGGGCGGCGGTGCAGGTGATCGTCGTCAAGCAAAGGGCGAATTTGCGCATTACTTCTTCCTTACGTTGACCACACCGTTGACCTGCTCAACCGTGCCGTGCTGGAAGTCGATGGTCAGACCGCCAGCCGGGATCTTCGCCATGTCCTTCACAGGCCAGCCGAGTTCGCCCTGCTCGTAGCCACGCTTGCCCCACTCGTTGAAGATGTCGCCCTTGAGAATCGTGTGGGCGCCGGTGGCAGCGGACCAGTAGATGTTGCCGTGCTCGAACTCCTGGAAGAAGCCGCCCTTGATTGCGATCTCGTTGGACTTCGGGTAGCCGAGCTCGGAGGTGGCGGTGCCGATCTCGCCGTACTTCTCGCCGATCGCACCGTGGACGATGTAGTGCTTGCCGTCCGGGTTGCGGGTGAGGTAGCCGCCCTGGAACTTCTGCACGTAGCCGTCGCCGACCTTGTTGGCCTCGGCGACCGGGTACTTCAGGTCGCCAGTCTCGTAGCCGTTGGCGCCCCATGCCTTGAACATGTCGCCCGGGATGGCGTAGGCGCCGGTGTTCGCGGTCCAGTAGACGGAGCCGTTTTCGAAGTGGACGAAGCGGCCCTGTCCGTCCGGTGCCTGGAGCTCGCCGGTGGTGGGGAAGCCGAGCCAGCCAGCGGCGCCGCCGAGCGCGTTGTACTTGGCCAGGATTGCGCCGTACAGGGCGTGCGCGCCGGTGTTCGGGGACCAGAACGCAGTACCGCCGCGGAAGTCCTGGGCCTTGCCCTTGCCGTCCTTGCCCGCGTTGTACTCGTCGTTGACACAGGTGCCGATGACGCCGGACTTGGTCTCTTCTGCGATCGCACCGATCGGGTTGCACTTGGAGCCACGGTCAGCCTCCGGCACGTCGAGGGCGTTAGCGATGTACGGCCATGCCTGTGCCATCTCGAACTGCCAGTACTCCCACGAGTGCACGCCAGAGGGGCGGAAGCGCACGATCGGCTTGACGGAGGTGCGCGAGGCGTAGTCCACGAACGTCTGGGTGGACAGGCGCGAGATGACCTCCAAGCCCATGCCGGCAGCGTTCGCGCGGCCCTTGGCCACGGATTCGGCGTTGCCGTAGTCGTCGCGGCCCGAACCGGAGGAGACGTAGACCGTCATGTCCTTCAGGTTCTCAATGCCCAGCTTCGGGTCGTGGTCGATCCAGTCCTGGGAGCCCAGCGGGCCCCACATGGCCTCGGCGCTGTAGCCGCCGGCATCCAGCTGCGCGGCCTTGATCGCGGACGGCATGCCGGTGGTCGTGGTGTCCAGGTAGCCGGAGAACGAGCCGACGAAGTTAAACAGGTGCGGGTTGCGCTCAGCCAGGTTGACTGCGGCGGTACCACCCATGGACAGGCCGACGACGGCGCGCTTGCCGTTGGAGCGGAACTCGTTGTTCAGCACCGGGACGAGCTCCTTGGTCAGGAACGTCTCCCACTTGTAGTGCTTGCCGTTGTTCTCCCGCTGCCAGTCGGAGTAGAAGGAGGACTCGCCGCCGACCGGGAGGATGACGTTGACGTTCTTGTCGGCGTAGAACTGCTCGATGTTGGTTTCGATGGTCCAGCCGTTTTCGTCGTCACGCGCGCGCAGGCCGTCGAGCGCCCACACTTCCGGGAACTTCGCGGTCGGGTTGGAGTGCCAGTCACGTGCCAGCAGGATCTGCACCTGGATGAGTTCCTTCGGCATGGCCGCGGACTTGATAAACACGGCTACGCGACGGCTGGTGATCCACTCGATGCGGTCCACCTTCACGCCCTCCGGCAGGCCGGGGATCTCGGGGTTCTTCTCCACCTCGATCGGAGTGCGCTTTGGCGGGTCGGACGGGCGCAGACCGTCGGAGATGCCGCGGTTCGACGACAGCGACGAAAGGTCCGAGGACTGTGCTTGGGCGGTGACTGCGGCCGACGGCGCCAGCGTGAGAGCCAGCGCGGCAGGCAGCAGGGCTGCGGTGAGCCTGGTGGGGGTGATCCGGTTGTCTCGCATGAGTCTCCTACCTCGTCGGGCTACTTGTGTCACAAGAGTATCGCCCTAAATCTTAAGTTTCACTTGAGGGTTTAATCGAGCGCGACACGCGGGGCGTTACTGCAAACACTTCCGCAAACACCTCTACAAACAACAAAAGGCGCGTGCGGAACACATCCGCACGCGCCCTCACCTGGCCGGAAATCCGGGAACTACCAGGCGTTCATCACATTCAGGATGCGCGGCTTGGTGGCCTCGAGCTGGCTGCCAAACTGATCCCAGTTGTGCAGGCCGGTCGGGGTGAACACGGCAGTGTGCTTCACGCCGGTCACGGTGGCCTTGGCGGACCAGGCGCGCGTCGTCGCGTTGGCAACGCCCTCGAGCGCGATGCCGGAGGCGCGGTGCTGCGGCAGGTACTTCTCGTCGGCCGGGCCCGGCACGGCGGAGCCTGCGGAGACGTACACGTCCTTGCCGCGCAGGTTGCCCATGTTCAGGAACGGATCGTTTTCAAAGCGGCGCGGGTTCAGCGAGGAGCCCCACATGGCGTTGACGTTGTACATGCCGCCGTCGAGAAGCGCGGCGCGCAGCGCGGTCTGACCACCCGGGATGGTGGTGGCCAGGTAGCCCGAGTAGGACAGCACCTGACGGAACTGGTTCGGGTGCAGCGCAGCCAGGTTGACCGCGGCGGTGCCACCCATGGACAGGCCGAGGATGGAGTTGTTCGTCGGCGACACGCCGAAGTGCTGCTGCAGGTACGGCGGCAGCTCCTTGGTCAGGAACGTGTCCCACTTGTAGGTCACCGGGTTGTTGAAGTCGTAGGTCGCCGGGGCGTTCCAGTCGGTGTAGAACGACGACTGTCCACCCACCGGCAGCACGAGGGTGATGTTGTGGTTAACAAAGGTGCGTGCCGCGTTGACGTCGTTGAGCCACGCGTTGGTGCGCTCCGTCGCACGCAGGCCATCCAGCATGTACAGGCCCGCGTTGCCGCCGCGCTGTGCGGGCTGGATCTGTACCGGGATGTGGCGGTTCATTGCGGCCGACCACACGTTGCAGCGCTGGACCCAGTAGCCGACCCGGTCCCAGGTGCAGCCGGGGCGCAGCCAGTCACGGTTGGCCGCGGCGGCCTGTGGCGCGCTCACGATGGAGATCGCGCTGAGGATCGCGACCAGCACCGCGGTGAGTTTGCGGCGCACGGAGGTTCGAGTGTTCATGCATTCCCCTCGAGACGTGTTTTCAGGCAAAAGACACGTTCACGTTACCAACCCGAAACATAGTCCGCTATTCACTCGGTCGGCCAGGCGATTTGTCGGGTGGGGCTGGTGTGACTGAGGTAGTGCGTGGGGTCGTCGTCAAGCGTGAGCGTGCGGCCCGGGCCCAACGAGTAGCGGACGTTGGCCCAGAAGCGGTCCCAGCTCATGGGTTCGCGGGAGGTGGCCAGCAGGTCGGCGATGTCGTCGCTACGCAATGCTTCGCGCGCGTCCTGCGCTTTTTGCCTATCGACGAACTGCGGCAACTTGTCCAGATCCGCATCCGTGTCCGCCACCTGCCACTCCAGGCCCAGTTCCTTGTCGTGGCCGATGCGCCCGTCCGGCACCCGCGGCATGCGCGCGGCAATCGGGGTGGCCAGACCGACCGTGTCCAGGATGCGCGTGTTCAGCGGCGAGTTCATGCTGGTCATGCCAAGGTTGACCATGTAGGCGGTCAGCTCCAGATCGCGCTGGTCGGTTGCGTCGGGCTGGCGCTCGCGCACAAACCACTTGTAGCGCTCCGGCTCGGCGGTGACGATAGCGAGGCTGATCTGGGCGGCGTCCTCGTCGAGGCCTTGCTCGATGGCCTCGTTCCAGTCCCCCATGAGTTTCGAGCCGAGGAAGTCTTCGGCGTACAGGGGTGGGTCGCCGGCGTCGCGGCCGACGGCCATGGTCCAGAAGTCGCGCTCGTCGACAATGCCGAGTTCCTTTTCGCCGTTGTTGTACGGCTCCCAGTCGATGGGATGCGCGCGCAGGACGATCACGCTGGCCCACACGACCAGCGCGGTACCGACGGCGGCGGTGACCTTGGTGTACGGCACCGCCATCACCGGCAGCAGCAGCGCGAACAGGGGCAGCAGCCACATGCGGCCGTGCATGAAGTCGCCGCCGACGCGCAGTACGTACAGCATGTGCGCGAGTGCAACGCCGGTGGTCAAACACACAATTGCTAATCGACGCCCCCTCGCACCCCACAACAACCACACCGCCACCGCAGCAGCGCCGAGGAGAGGCAGGGCCAGCCAGTAGTAGCCGAAGAAGTCGGCGAAGTACTCCCAGCCGCGGGCCCATTCAGAGCCGCTGGCGGACTTGGCCACCGCGGTGTGCGGGGTGATCAGGCCGTAGTAGCCCATGCGGAACAGTTGGTAGCCGGCGGGCACCGGCAGCGCTACGGCGAGGATGCCTAGCGTTTTGCGGGGGCTAAACGCGATGAGCATGATGCCTGCCACCCCGCCGTAGAGCGCGAGTTCGGGGCGGACCAGCCAGGACAGGCCGGACCAGAACGCGAGGAAGTAGCCGGCGTAGGGCGCGCGGCGCTTGACCGGGTCCTCGGCCCAGGCGACGAGTGCCGCCCACCAGATGGCGATCCACAGCAGCGACATGCCCCACTCGAGCCCGGAGGTGGCAAAGTCGCGCGCGGGCGGCAGCGCAATATAGATGATGATGCCGAACGGGATGACGGGGCCGACCCTGCCCCAGAATGTGCCGGAGGCGTACGCGGCGGTGGCGGCTGCTGCGGCGGTGCACAGCAGCGCCAGCCACATGGCGATGCTTTCCAGACGGGCATCCGTGAGCCACCCGAACAGCGTGATCAGGTACTGCCACAGGGTGGAGGTGTTGGCCTCGACGCGCTCGCCGGCGTTGAACACGGGACCGTTGCCGGCCAGCAGGTTGCGCACGGTGCGCAGGACGATCAGGCCGTCGTCGGACATCCAGCGGCGGGTCCAACCGCCCCAGAATGCGGCAACGCCCGCCACCACGGCTGCGGCGAGCGCGGAGATACGGGCGTTTTTGGTCATTGCGCAGATGTTACTGCGTTTTGTCCTACCAACCTAAGTTTGGTACGACATAGACGGCCATGACGATGCAGAAGATCCAAGCTGCGGCGAGAAGCTGCAGCACTCGGTCCTCGAGGGCGATCTCGTCGGGTGCACCACCCTGACCACCGTCGACGACGGAGGCGTAGCGCAGGATCGCGATCACGAACGGCACCATGGACACCTGGTACCAGATGGCGGCGGTGCCCTCGACGGAGTTGGAAAGCTGGAAGCCCCACAGTGCGTAGGACATGACCACGGCGGTGGCGGACAGGGTCCAGACGAAGCGCAGGTAGGTTTCGGTGTAGCCCTGCAGCGAGCGGCGGATCTCCGCGCCGGTTTCCTTGACCAGCAGCAGTTCTGCATAGCGCTTGCCGGAAGCCATGAACAAGGAACCGAACGCGGCGACCAGCAGGAACCACTGCGACAGCTCGATGTCGGCAGCGACACCGCCGGCCATGGTGCGCAGCATGAAGCCGGAGGATACCAGGGCGATGTCAATCACCGGGATGTGCTTCCAGCCGAAGCAGTAGCCCAGCTGCAGCGCAATATAAATACCGATGACCCATGCCAGTGCAGCGCCGTCGGTGGCCAGCAGCGACAGGCCAAGCGCTGCGGCGATGAGCACCGCCGCCATGATGTATGCCAGGTTGATCGGCAGCATGCCGGAGGCGATCGGGCGGAAACGCTTCGTCGGGTGGCGGCGGTCCGATTCGACGTCGCGGGCGTCGTTGATCAGGTAGATCGAGGACGCACCGAAGCAAAACACGATGAACGCCAGCAGGATGTCCACCACGGTGTGGCGGGTGAACGCTTCCGCGCCGGCAGCCAACGGTGCCGCCAGCACGAGGACGTTTTTCACCCACTGCTTGGGGCGCAGCCCCTTGATCATCGCGTCGACGAGGTTCTTCGGTGGGGTTTTCTTCATCACCTGGTCCACACCTGAGGTGTGGGGTTCAGACTTCAGCAGCGGCTCGTCGATAGGTTCTTGCGTGTGTGCCACTTAAATCCTCTTCTCCGCTTCAATCACGGCCTTCGCCGTCCCCGCGCCGAGCAGTGCGCCGGCGAGGGTGTCGGTCGGGTAATGGACGCCGAGCACGTTACGCGACAGCATCATCACAGGCACCAGCAGCCACGGCCACTTCTTGCCGGTGATGTTAGCCAGGTGCGCGGCGGCGGCGCCCGTGTTCGCGGCGTGCGAGGACGGGAACGACAGTTGCGAGGGCGTTCCCACCCCGATCTTCACCCGCGGGTCGTTCGGGCGTGGGCGTCGCACGATGCGTTTGAGCACCACGGTTGCAGCGTGCGCGGCGAAGGTGCCAACGCCGAGTGCGAGCCACTTGGAGCGCCGTTGCTTATCGACGTCCCCAATGCTCGTTGCGATGGCGCCAGCCATCGCAACACCCATCCATCCGAGGTCGTGCTCACCGAAGTATGAGAGCACACGGGCGCCTTTGGCGGTGGCGGGAGAATACAGCACGTCCTGGATGGCGACGAGCAGGTCTGTTTCCTTACTGGGCATCGAACACCTTCCCCCAGTTGTCGTGGCTGGTCAGGTCTTCGCGCGCGTCGCGGTAGATGCGCTTGAGTTCCGGCCAGCGCTGCTTGATGTCGGCGCGCAGCTGCTTTTGTTCCTCGACGAGTTTGTCGGCGAGGGCCTTGTCGCGCTTGCGGAAGGCCACGCCGGTGCCGCCGGCGGTGGACACGGTTGCCGAGTCCACGCGTGCCAGGGTGTACCAGCGGGCTTCCTCCGCGGTGAGGTTCAACTGCGGGGCATCCCAGTGGGCGCGGTCTTCGTCCTTACGCAGGTGCAGCAGCGCCTTGACGGCCCACGGGATCTTCTTCACCTTGGCCAGGCGGCCGCCCATTTTGTTGGTCGGCACACCCGGCGCGCCGGTGGGTGCGGGCAGTTCGGTCGCGGACGGCAGGACCTGCGCGTCGGAGTACTCGCTGCGGATCTTCTGGATGCGCGGCAACGAGGATTCGAGGATGTCGAAGAGTTGGTCCGGGCCTGCCAGGAAGTCACGCATTGCCTCGTTTTGGATCGCGATGGTGGAGTACTCCATGCAGAAGTAGTGCTTCGCGGTGGACTTTTGCATGTTCTTCAGCATCGCCTCGGGGTTGTCCGGCCCGTAGATGGAGGCGACGATGAGGCGGTTGCGCATGTGGAAGTAGGCCTGCCAATCGATGGCGTCGTCCTTGTCGGCCCAGGCCATGTGCCAGATGGCAACGCCCGGCCAGGTGACGGTTGGGAAGCCCGCTTCCTTGGCGCGCAGGGCGTACTCGTTGTCGTCCCACTTAATAAACAGGGGCAGCGGCAGGCCCATCTTCTCTGCGACGACGCGCGGGAACAGGTTCATCCACCAGCCGTTGTAGTCCACGTCGATGCGGCGGTGCAGCGGACGCGAGGTGGTCTTACGCGGATCCAGATCCTCTTCCTCAGTGCCCACGTAGCCGAGTGGGTACTTGGCAAAGTCGTGGTCGTACACGGCGTGCTTGGCTGCAGAGAACATGAAGATGTTCGGGTCGACGGTCTCGCCGGTGGTGCGCAGCTGGCTCCGGTCCTGCAGGTTCAGCATCTGGCCGCCGACCAGGATCGGCTGCTTGGCGTAGCGTGCGGCCTGCACGGAGCGCACGATGGAGTCCGGCTCGATGGCGATATCGTCGTCCATGTACAGGATGAACGGAGCGTCGGTGCTGTTGAGCGCCTCGTACATGATGCGCGAGTAGCCGCCGGAGCCGCCCAGGTTGCCCTGCTGGAAAATTTTCAATTTTCCACCAAGATTCGCTTCGGCCTCGGCGAAGTCCGGCTCGTCCGCCGGGTGCTGGTTGCCCTGGTCGGGCATAAGCACATTGCTAATCGACGCCTCCACGTACGGGTCCTCAGCCAACGCATGCAACGCGTTGACCGCATCCCGGGGACGGTTAAACGTGGGGATGCCAACGGCGACCTGTTTGGGTTGGGGTGGGACCACGGTGCCGTCGTCAAGCACTTGCTCTTGCGGCTCCTGCGGGGAGCACCACGCCGCATCGCTGATGCGCGTGTCCTCTTCGGCGGTGATGTCGAACCACAGCCAGCCGCCGTCCTCGAAATTGCTGAGTTTCAGCGGGATCTCCGTGTAGCCGGTCGCGTCCGCATTGGTCACGCTGATGCGGGTGCCGTCGTACTTCGAGCGGTACACCGAAATCGTCGCGCGGCCCTGAACCGTCATCGCCAGGACGACGGTGTCCAGCTGCGACCAGCGGCGCCAATAGCTCGCCGGGAACGCATTGAAGTAGGTCTCGAAGGAAACCTCGTTGCCCGCCGGAACCTCAAAACTCGTCCGGTCCGACCAGCGCAGACGCTGCTTGTTCTGCTCCTGCTCGATCAGGTACAGCATACGCACGTCGTGCGGCTCGCCCTTCTTCGGCATCAGCACACGCGCAAGCGTGTCTACCGCGAGGTTGTTGCTCGTTTCCACAGCTCTCACTTTCTATTGTGGGCAGTCGGAGTTAAGCGTAATCGCTGGGCGCCGAATCTCCCGCTGTGGCTCGCGGGGTGTCGGCCGATGTCGGCGCCGTGGGCTACGGTTGCCACGGTTGTCACAACGTTTTTGAACGGAAAGCGAACGGAAAGCGAACGGAAAGCACAGGCATGTCTGTATCTCTCGAGCACGCCCCGACCGGGGTGGTTGCGTCGTTTCGTTATGCGTTTTCTTCGGGGACGCGGCTTCGTCGTGAAGTACTTGCCGGGCTCACCGTCGCACTCGCCCTGATCCCCGAGGCCATCGCCTTTTCCATCCTCGCCGGCGTCGACCCCGCCGTCGGCCTGTTCGCCTCCGTCACCATGGCTGTGACCATCGCGTTTACCGGCGGGCGGCCGGCGATGATCTCCGCCGCAACCGGCGCAGTCGCCCTCGTCATCGCACCCGTCTCGCGCGAGTACGGCATGGACTACTTCATCGCCACCGTGCTGCTTGCCGGCGTGTTCCAAATCATCCTGGCGGCACTCGGCGTGGCGAAACTGCAGCGCTTCATCCCGCGTTCGGTCATGGTTGGTTTTGTCAACGCCCTCGGCATCCTCATCTTCGCTGCGCAGATGCAGCACCTTATCGACGTCGCCTGGCCCGTCTACGCGCTCACCGCCGCCGGCCTGCTCATCATGGTGTTCTGGCCGAAAATCACCAACGCGGTCCCCGCCCCGCTGGTTACCATCGCGGTGCTGACCACCGTGGTCGTCATCGCTGGCATCACCGTGCCCACCGTCTCCGACATGGGCGAACTACCCCGCTCCTTCCCCGCCATGATGATCCCGCATGTGCCGCTGACGTGGGAGACGTTCCAGATCATCGCGCCGTACGCGCTGGCTATGGCAATCGTGGGCCTGTTGGAATCGCTCATGACCGCAAAACTTGTCGACGACATCACCGACACCCACTCCGACAAAACCCGCGAATCCTGGGGCCAGGGCGTGGCCAACATCGTCACCGGCCTCTTCGGCGGCATGGGTGGCTGCGCCATGATCGGCCAAACCCTGATCAACTCCCGCGAAGCCGGCGCCCGCACCCGCCTGTCCACCCTGCTCGCAGGCGTGTTCCTGCTGGTTCTCCTGCTGGCGTTCGGCGATGTTGTGGGCATCATCCCGATGGCCGCGCTCGTCGCCATCATGATCGTCGTCTCCCTTGGCACGATCGACTGGCACTCCATCCACCCGCGCACCCTCAAACTCATGCCGGTGTCCGAAACCATCGTCATGATGGTCACCGTTGCCGCCACCTTGATCACCAGCAACCTCGCCGTCGGAGTGGTGCTCGGCGTGGTCACCGCCATGATCATGTTTGCCCGCCGCGTCGCCCACCTCGCGTCGGTAGAAAAGGTGGCGGAGCTCGACACTGATGGCGACGGCCGCATCGACACCCGCACCTACCGCATCCACGGCCAACTCTTCTGGGCATCCAGCAACGACCTGGTCTACGCCTTCGACTACGCCGACGACGCCGACCACATCATCATCGATCTCAGCCACGCCGAAATCTGGGACGCCTCCACCGTGGCCACCCTCGACTCCATCACCCAGAAGTTCCACAACCGCGGCAAAACCGTCACCATCACTGGCCTCGACGGCCCCAGCAAAGCCCGACTCGACCGCCTCACCGGCCAACTCCCGTAGGCTCTTCGCCATGAAGCCTTACAACTACAACGGCGACTACGACGCCGACGGCCTCCCCATCGGGGGATCTGGAGACCGGAGTGGAACTGGCGGCGGACAGGGTGGCGGATTTCTCGGGGGAAGCTCGGTTGAACGCACGCCACTCGGCGCCCCCAATGAACACCGCACCCCCGGCACACCCGCCCGCAACTACACCATCGGCGCAATCCTCATCGCCATCTGCGTGCTGTCCTTTTCGTTCCTTTCCGGCGCAACCGCCGTGTTCGTTGGCATCTTCGGCGCCATCGCCGGTGCCGTGTTCCTGATCATGGGAGTTCAAGGCAGCAACGACGCACCCAACCTGGAGCAGCACTACTTCGACTCCCAACCCGACGTGGACTGGGACGACAACTTCAAGCGCGAGTTCGGCGACGGGCGGTAAGTGGTTCGGCTACGGGCCTAGCGCCCCGATCGGCACAACCACCACACCGTCCGCTCGACGGTGTGCAGGCCCACCAGAGGTGACAACGAGCAACACGGTGTCCTGTTCAAGCTGTTCGTCAAACCTCTTAAGGGTGTCTGCCGCGTGATCGAGAATTTCCGGCGTGTACCCAAGCTTGACCTCAACCAGGATGTCGACGCCTTCGTAGTTCACCACCGCATCAACCTCAAGCTTCGTGTTTAGCCGAGCGTGGTACACCGTCTTGCCAGTCAGCGCTCGAAGCTCGTGGAAAACGAGCGACTCGAAAAGCTGCCCAAAGTAACGCGGATCCTGCAACAGTTGCTGAGGACCGCGCTCAAGCGCAGCCATCGCAAAGGACGGGTCCGCGAGGTGACGCTTGGGTGACTTGCGCAAGGTTGCTTTCGACCGAAGGTGCGTAGACCACGCTGGCTGATCCACCGAAATAAAGATCCGCGATAACGCATCGAGATAATCACGTGCGGTTTCACGATGCATGTCGATATCAGTCGCAATTGTTTGCAGATCAATTTCTGTAGCAACCGCGCGAGAGATGGACTGCATCATTCTGCGCACACGCTCCGAGTCTCGCGAGACTTCACCCACAGTGTGGATATCCACATCGGCGACCGTCTGCACGTAATCACGGACGTTCTCTATCGCGTCATCCAAGGAAAGGTCCGCGTTGTAAGGAAGGCCTCCGCGACACATTCGCTCAGCAAGCTCAGTCAGCGTCAAGGCAGGAGTTGCAAACTGAGGCGCATTGCCCGCAGCAATCTTGCTGAGGGATGCAGAACCTTCTGACTCTCCCGACTCGAACAGGGTCATCGTCGACATCGTTAGGCGCGCAAATCTTCCAGCACCAGAGTGGCGGGTTGCGTCCACTCCCGGAGCGGTGGAACCCGTGAAGATGAACTGTCCCTTCGCCTTACGAGAATCAATCTCGTGCCGCGCAAAATCCCAAAGACGCGGTTGCAATTGCCACTCGTCGACGAGGCGAGGGGTGCCACCTTCGAGCAGTACACGTGGATCGGTCGCCATCGCCAGCGGGACGCTCGGATCAGTTTCAACATTCAAGACACTCCCGGCCTGCCGGCTCGCGGTTTCCGTTTTCCCGCAGCCCTTCGGCCCTTGAATGAGCACTCCACCTTGGCGACGAAGAGCGCTTTCGAGTTGGCCATCCGCAAGCCTTGGAATGTATGAGTTTGACATGCCAAAACTATACCTCCCACCAGCATATTCGACACTTTGAAACAGTTTTGTTCGACATTCTGAAACGATTTCGTTCCGCACTTTGAAATTCTGCGAGATAGTCGGCGGAAACATGTCTCACCGAAACGAAATAACCACTCCGTAGACTCAGGGGCATGCCGAAGATTACTGAGGACACCGTCGCCGAGCACCGCGCCGTACAACACCGCGCGGTGCTTGACACCGCCGAGCGCCTCATCGTCGAAAACCACGGCAAGGTGCCCACCCTGGCGGAGGTGGCTGCCGCGGTCGGTCTCGCGCGACCCAGCGTGTACCGGTATGCAAAATCCCAACACGACCTGCTGGTCCAGCTCCTCATCGCGGCCACCGACGAGTGGAACGCCGAACTCGAGGCCAAGATTAAAAACGCCCCTCCGGAACCCCACCAGCGCATGCGTGCCTACGTGGACGCCACCCTGGACCTCTTCGCGCATGGTGGCCACGGCCCACTCATGGCGGCGGCGAAGAACTTCCCGGAGGCGTTTGCCGACGACAACGTGCAACGCTCCCACGCCGGATTCCGCACCATCGTGGCGGACTTTTGCCCTGGCGTATCAGCCGTGGATATCGCGCTGCTCAACTCCGCCATTGCGCGTGCAGCCGAGTTCGCCGCCACACCGGAGGCGTTCAAGGCGGCGCGGGAGACGTTATATGCGATGGCGGATGTGGTCGTCGATTAGCAACTAGGACTCCCACTTCACCATCTGGCTTGGGCGTGCGAGCACGTTGCGCTTGCTGGCCACGATAAGACGGTCCAGGTCAGCCTGCACCGCGTCCACATCCGCCGGGTTGTACTGGCGCTCCCTGCGCGCCCGGTGCAACTCGGAGCTCGCCGCCTTAAGCGCAACCTTCTGCATTTCAACCGCGCTTTCGCGAGCGCGCTCGAAAGCTGCCATGCGCTCGTCAGTGCTTTCCGGATCCTGCAGGCGCTGCTCCGTAATCGAGTTCAACCACTCCTGCACCATCGTGTACGCCTCCGGCGCATGCTCCTCGCCGTGTTCGCGCACCGCCTTGTGCGCCGCCGCGTACGCCCGCTGGTTCAATTCTTCAATTGCCCGGTCTGCTTCTGGGCCTTTTTGCAGGTCCATCTTCCGCACCAGCCATGGCAGCATGAGGCCGGGGATCACCATCGTGCAGGTCAGCACCGTCAACGCAATGACGGACAGTTCGTGGTGGTACTCGGTTGCCGACGGCGGGATAGCCAACACCAGCGCCAACGTGACCAAACCGCGCATGCCAGACCACGCCATCAGGAGCACCTCCTGCAGGCGCAGTGGCGACACGTGCGTGCGACCCTTGCGCACGTTCAACTTGTACAGCACCCACATCCAGGCCAGACGCACCACAAATGCGACGACGGAGAGCACCACGCCGACTTGTACGGCGGGCCAAATGTAGGTGCCGGCGGTGTCGATAGCATCACGCACGCTCATGCCGATCAACCCGAACGCCACGCCCGTGAACAGCAGCTCCACTGTTTCCCAGAACGAGTGACCGGTCAGGCGGTCCTCCGCTGTCATCGTGGAGCGCGACGACAACTCCACCGCGGCGATCACGATCGCGATCACGCCCGAAGCATGGATCGCCTCACAACCCGCATAGATGGCGAACGGCAGCACCCATGTAAACGCGGTACGGATCACGGAATCTGGCACGGAGTTTGCAAACAGCGCAGCTAGCCTGCCGACGATCAACCCCACCACCACAGCAACCGCCGCGGCATAAAGGAACTCAACGAATCCCTTGGTGAAGTCCACTTCACCCTCTGCAATCACCGCAGCCATGGCGATGTTGAAGGTGACAATCGAGGCGGCGTCGTTAAACAGCCCCTCCGTCTGCAACGTTCCGGTGATGCGCTTCGGAATGCCAGCCGGTCCCGCCACCGCGTCGACCGCGACTGGGTCCGGCGGGGCGATCGCCGCCGCCAACACCATCGCGGTAGCCAGACTCACACCCGGCAGGATCCACATCGCCGTCGCCGTCAGCGCCGCGATAGTAAGGAACACCAGGATGACCGACATGGTCAGCACCACGTTGAGCTGCGAGCCGATCTGACCCCAACTCGTGCGCCTGGCCAGCGACCACAGCAGTGGCGGCAGGAAGATCGGCAAGATCAGGTGTGTGTCAATGGACACCGTGTCAATGCCTGGAATGAAAATCACCGGCGCCACCACGATGGTCAGCAGCGCCGGCCACGGAATGCCCGTGCGCTCACCAACCGCAGCGACAATGACGGTGGCCAGCAACAATCCGATTAGCGCAATAAACGTTCCCACGCTGGCTCAGCTTACGACGCTGACGCTGGTTCCTCGCCCATCTGCTGAATTCACAGAAATCCGATATCGGCTTCCGCCGGCGACGTGTTGGATGTCATCGGCGACTCCGACATCAACCGGTACCTCGTCTCGACGTTCGTCGCCCCGGTCCCGAGCGCCCAGACAAGGATTGTCACTTAGGCAAGGCATGCCTTAGAGTAATCACGTTAGGTCAGGGAGACCTAACGTGAAACTTTTTGACCACCTACGAAAGGTGCAACCTTGGCACTCTTTACCTCTCGCGCCCTGAAGGGGATCGCAGCCACGTTCACTGCGGCGCTCATGCTTGCCAGCTGCTCCAGCGGATCAAGCGATTCAACAACCGCTCCCGAAACTTCCGATGCCAACGGGTCAGAGGAGCGCATTGTGACAATGGGCCTCGGCGACGTCGATACGGTTCTTGCCCTGGGCGAACAACCGGTTGGTTACGCCACCTGGCAACAGGAAGGTACGGGGGACCCTTCCGGACTTGGACCGTGGGCCAAGGACAAGCTCACAGTCGAACCAAACCCGCTCCGGGACACGACCACCGAGTTCAGTACTGACACTGCCGAACAAGTTGCCTCGCTCAACCCGACAAAGATCATTGCAGTGAATAGCGGCCTCGAAGCCGATAAGAGGGCATTACTCGAGCAGATTGCACCAACCACCTTCCACTCGGATGAGTACCAAGATTGGCAGGTGCCATGGGACGAACAGATTAAGGAAATCTCCAAGGCGTTGAATAAGGAGGCCGAAGGCGAAAAGCTCATCGCCGACTCCGAGAAGGCCTTCCAGGATTTCCGTGAAGCGCACCCCGAGTTGCAAGGCAAAACAGCGGTAATCGGCATGCCTTACGACGGAAAGTTTGGCGTCTACACCTCGGGCGACGGCCGCGGCTCCTTCATCGAAAAACTAGGGTTCAAGATCCCGGAGAAGTTCAACGGCGATGGCTCCAGCTTCTTCCTTGACTGGTCCCCCGAGAACTACGCCGACTTCAACGACGTGGATTACCTCTTCGTGCTGGACTACTACGGCGCAATCGATGCTCTGAAGAACGACGCCACCTTCATGGACCTCGATGTGAATAAGCGTGGCGGGGTCTACTGGTTAGACACAGATACCGCCAACGCAATGAGCATGCCGAACCCCCTCACGATCCCGTACGCAATCGATCAATTCAAAAAGCAGCTCTAGAACACCAGGCAGAAGTGGTGCTTACCGGGGTACAACCAGTGGCCCCCCGTTTACCGGGTCTGTTGCCACGACAGCAGGCAGATGAAAAACACGGTCCAGTAAGGACTCGGTGAGCACCTCGGCGGGCGCACCGACCGCTTCCACCTCGCCACGCTGCATCACGATGAGTTGATCCGAATAGCGTGCTGCGAGGTTCAAATCATGCAGCACCATAAGCACGGTTCTACCCTCCTGATCGGCGAGTTGACGTACGAGCGACAAGACTTCGACAGAGTGAGACAAGTCTAGGTAAGTCGTCGGCTCGTCCAAGAACACGAGCGGAGTCTCCTGAGCTAAGACCATCGCAATCCAAGCGCGCTGACGCTGACCACCAGAAAGTCGCTCGAGCGGACGGTTTGCAAACTCCGTGATATTGGTCAGTTCCATCACCTCATCGACCACACGTGAATCCTCAGCCGAGCTCTGTCGCAACCAAGATCGATGTGGGTGGCGTCCACGGCCAACCAAATCATGCACTGTCAGCCCCTCGGGAGCCACCGGAGTCTGTGGCAACACTGCAAGCTGACGCGCAATCTCGCGGCGCTTCAGATTCGCCATGTCCACGCCGTTCAGCGTTACCGTGCCGCAGTCACGTGTAAGAAGCCCTGCCACAGCACGCAACAGCGTTGACTTGCCACAACCGTTTGGGCCGATGATTGTGGTGATTCCGCCTTTGGACACGTCGAAATCAATGCCCTTGAGGATGACGGAAGCGCCATAACTTACCTTAAGATTTCGGACCTGAAGCATCATATGGACACCTTTCGTGTTGCACGCAACAGCGTGTAAAGCAGCACTGCGCCACCAATTGCAGTTGTGGCTATTCCCACCGGCAGATTCCCCGGCACCAGGGTTCGCACCGCCAAGTCAGCGACGGATACGATCGCCGCGCCAGTAAGCATCGCGGTTCCTAATGGCGGCGTTGCTGCATGTGTGATCTTGCGTCCGATCTGTGGTGCGACAAACGCCACGAAGGCTATCGGCCCAGATGCCGCAATGCCCATCGATGCCAGCATTACAGCCATTAGCATGAGGATCAGCTGGGTACGCCGGGGCTCTACCCCGAGACCAGCAGCAGTGTCCTCCCCCAAAGAGAGTGCCTCAAGCTTGAAGGCTACCCACCGCAATAGTGGAATGACGACCGCCAGTGCAATGAGTACAGCGATGGCGTCGTGCCAACTAGAAGAACCCACCGAACCGGTCACCCACGCCTGCGCCTTGCCTACATCTCGATAGTCAGCACGAACAAGCAGGAACGAGTTGTAGGCCATCGCCAGCGCATTGATGATGATGCCGGCGAAGACAAGCTGGAAAGACCCTAGTCCAGCACCACGACTCAGCCACCAGATTGCCGCAGATACGGTCAGTCCCCCGAGGAATGCACTGAGCGGCACGCCCAATACACGCAGCATCATCCCGGCACTTCCACCAGCGAGTAGCGCGGTCAACGCGAAAGCGGAGGCACCCGAGGTGACCCCCAAGATGTCCGGACTCGCCAGTGGGTTCCTTGTAATGGTCTGGAAAATTGCCCCGGCAAAGCCCAGCGCAGCACCTACCCCCAGCGCCGTGACCACTCGTGGCAGGCGCCACTCGAGAACTACAGTCCGGGTCAACTCTGCCGTTTGGCCCATGAGAGCGGAAACTACGTCTCGAACCGATAGCTCGAAATCTCCAACCATCACGCCCCCGAGGGCAGCGGCTAGGGCCAGCACCGCAAGAGCAGTGTTTATCGCAAAAACCCGCATCAGAGTTTCGTCCCCTTCCGCAAGATATGCAGTGCAAATGGGGCCCCAACGAAGGCGAGTGTGATGCCCACCTGTAATTCTCCAGGGCGCGCGATGACGCGACCAATAACGTCAGCAAGCAAGAGCAACGTCGCCCCAGCCAGCGCGGAACACGGCAGCACCCAGCGGTAGTCCGGGCCGGTGAGGCTACGCACGAGGTGCGGAACAACCAGGCCAACGAACCCGATCGGTCCGGCTCCAGCCACCGCTGCGCCAGTAAGCAATGCAACCAGGACGATACCCAAGGTCCGCGCGATAGAAACTCGGACGCCAAGTGCATTTGCCACGTCATCCCCCAAGTTCAGGAGGTTTAGCTGATTCGCTGAAGCAAAGGCGCCCACGAGCCCAAGAACAATCACGGGAGCAAGGACCGTGACCACCTGCATATCGCGTCCGGCGATAGCACCCGCTGTCCAAAACCGCATCTCATTAAGGCTTCGCGTATGCGTCAGTACGATGCCGCTCGTCAGCGCAGAACAAACCGCACCCAACGCGGAACCACCAAGCACCACCGTGATCGGCGTAGATCCCAGGCTTCTCATGCTGAGCACGAACACAAGCGCTACCGCAAGTATCGCCCCGAGAAATCCCACCCCGACAGTGCCCAATACCGTCATTGACCCATGAAAGGAAATGGCTGCTGCCACAGCAAGCGCCGCGCCAGGCCCGACGCCCAGCAGGTTTGTGTCTGCTAACGGGTTTCGGGTGTGTCCCTGCAGCAGTGCGCCCGCAGTGCCCAACGCTGCTCCCACCAGCAGACCAAGCAGAGTGCGCGGAACACGGAGCTGCGCGATGATCTTCGCCTCATCGCTGGACGCCTCAGGCTGTTCGTCTGCGCCCGAGAACGCCAGCATGAGTCCATCACGAACCGCGCTCACCGTCGCCTCGAAACCCATTTCGCGCGCCCCGATCAACAGCGACACCAGCGCTGCACACACAGTGGAAATCACAAGGAGGGCGACAAGCCCAACACGTTTAGTCACGCTGTAACTCCGTTACCGCCAGTACCCCATGAACGACACGTGGTGACGAGGCACTCCCGCCTCACCCACCAGAAGCCGCCGCATCGCCGTCACAGCCGTATTCTTCCCAGCGATCCAGTAATAGGTATGTCCCACGGTATCCGGCGTGGAAGCTATGGACTCACCACTGCT
The DNA here is from genome assembly GCF_001815635.1 of Corynebacterium sp. HMSC075D04. Classification (NCBI taxonomy): domain Bacteria; kingdom Bacillati; phylum Actinomycetota; class Actinomycetes; order Mycobacteriales; family Corynebacteriaceae; genus Corynebacterium; species Corynebacterium sp. HMSC075D04. Next base: position 49,211 of record NZ_KV821332.1, on the reverse strand, counting down.
GGAATACGTGGGTGTCTCCCAGACTTCATCGAGCTGGGCTTCATCCACAAGGCCAGTTTTTCCAGTTTCCAACGAAGCGGAGGCACAACGGGATCCAACTTCCTGTTTCAGCTGCGCAAGAAGCAAGCCTCCGTAGTCGAAGTCACCCTCTTCACGAAAGTGCCAACGGATATCAACCTGTGAAGGAGAGTCGATGGGCAGGTAATTGCCGGCGGGCACCTCGATATCAACCGAACCGGTGAGCCCCTCGGGCCAATCCCCCAAGATACGAGCTATTGCGGGCAACGCGGTTTCATCGCCGTAAAGACGGGCAACCACAGCAGATCCGGGGTTGAATTCAATACCAACACCGGAATCATCGTCGCGTGTTGGTCCAATAATCAGCAGCTGCTGTCCAGGGTGTGCGTCTTGCGCCCACGCCGAGGCAGGACCGGGACTATCGCTGTGCAAAACAAAATCCACATCCAATTCGTCAGGGCTGTCAGCACTTCGCCGGAACTCCCGAATGGAATAGGTACGCAGGTGTCCGCGCATATGCTCCGGCATCGCACGCCACGTCTCCCACCACCCCTCTTCCGGAAGCTCGAACAGACCACTGACAGGCGGGATCAGTAGCTTGATACGCAAATCCCTGATAGGAACGGCGGGTCCCATGTCGTCGACCCCGGTGAACGTCACCCGCTGGAAACTCGGCGCAATGCGTTCACTGCGGACGACGGTTGCAAGGAAAGGTCTAAAACTCACCCCGCAAACTATATAGGCTTGCCTATCCTAAGGAAAGCATTGAGGTGAGCAGTCCCGGCGCCCGTGTAGCCGGCCAAACGGCTAGTCGCCTTTAAGACCGGTGACGGCACGGGCGCGGGCATCATCAACCGCCCTGACATCAACCGGTACCTCGTGTCCGCCTTCGTCGCCCCGGTCCCGAGCGCCTAGCCACCCGGTTGCGGAGTTGTTTGAAACAACTCCGAAACAACTCTTCGCAAAACTCACCCGAAATTAAACCATCGACGCAGGTCACAATAGTTGTTTCGAGTTGTTTTGAGTTGTTTATACCGAAACCCAACGGACACTCGGGCCTCGCGTTGGGCTCCCGTCGGCGATTTTCGCTTTCCCTAGGTCCCGAAGGTGGCGAAGGATTCGGCTCACTGATTCACGCTCGACGCCGAGTTCATTCGCAACCTCACGAGCGTTCAGGGACTTCCCCTCGCGCAACTGAGCAACGATCCAGTCCTCGGTAGTCACGGATGCAATCACAGTGGAACCGTTTTCCTCAAACGCCGTCCGTGCTCGAGCAGACAATATCCACTCGGGGGCATCCCGCAAAGGTTCTAGGAAGCCCTGACTTGCGTACCACCCCAAGTATTCTTGGGCCTGCGCTTCCGGGACTTGCATGAGTCGGGCCGCCGTGGACGTCATCAAAATCTGGTTGTTCGCCAGATGACGCGCCACTAAGAGCCCATTTACGCTATTGAATATCGCCTCTCCGAACTCAGCACGCAGCAGGTACAGCGACTTAATAAAAGCCGAATCGACGTTTCCGGCGGGCAACGTGACCTCCACAAACGGTCCATCGGCATTCAGACTAGGCGCTTGTCTACCACTGGCGAGCATGGAGACCCACATGCGATCGAAGCCTCGCGAAGACTCTTCAGCGAGGCCCAACCGCCGCAATGCACCCATCAGAATCGGGTTACGCGGGATCGATTGGGTGGTCAGAATCCTTTCCTCAGGCACGCCGACAGGGAGACCACCAGGAGACCAAACGGTCAGACTGGTCGGAGACTGATCAACAACGATTGCAGTGGTCGCTCCCCAGTCGCGGTGCGCGAATGCGTTGGAAACAATTTCGTCTACAGCAGCCGCAGGAAACGCCGGAATGGGAAACTCTTGCCCGTTCGGGAGTTGCACTCGCGCAATTTCCTGCGACGTGTGAGCCTTAATCAACGCACGAAGCTGTTCTGATGCAGTAATCAACGGTGCGGAGATCTCGGTGACTTTCGGATCGCCACTGGGCACGTCGCGAAGCAAGTGTCGCACGACCGTCCGGTTGCGCAGCGGCTGCATGAAGAGAATTTCTGCCGCAAAGGTCAGCGCGCCATCGGGCGTAAACAATCCCAACTCACTGCAGAGTTCAAGACTCGTCTGGGGTACAGGAGAGTCATCACCCAAGGCATGCTTCCGGTTGGCAAGGAGTGCTTTAGCCTGCTCGATTGCCTTAGGATCGAGATCTTCAGGGCTTCGTCGAGACGCAGTAGCGCTCAGGTCAGGGTTCGAACGGGACAGGTGAATACTGCGACGCTCATCCTCGCCCAGAGGGACGCAGTTTTTCCCGACACGTTTACTGGCTTGGCCTTTGGAACGCTGATACAGCGCCATCCCCCGTGGGATGCGCAATGCAATCAAACGCTTGCCGCAGCGCTCGATTTCAGAAGCTTCGACCTGAATATGAGGCTGCGTCTTGCTGTAAATCTTTTCCACCAACCAGTCGCATGAGCGATCGGTGCCAGTGAACGCAGCAGGGCCTGCCTTCTTGTCATTGACGCCAAGGACGATGTAGGCGACACCGCCGTCGGCGTTGGAGAAACAAATGACCTCGTCGACAAGAAACTCCACAAGCCCCGCATCGGGGTTCTTGTTCATCGGGTGGACAGCAGGATCTTCCTTGAAATCCAGTACCTGGGATTCCCAGCTCCCAGCGCTATCTCCGGCCTCAATTGCCGACAGCGCTTCCTCCACACCCTCAAAACCCGAATCGAGCATGGGCTCAGAATAACAAAAGTTGTTTCAAAGTTGTTTGAAACAACTCCGAAACAACTTACCGCAAAACTCGCCCGAAATCAGCCCATCCGAGCAGGTCAGCATAGTTGTTTGGAGTTGTTTTGGGTTGTTTATAACTCGACCGTCGTGCCGTCGATCACCTTGGACGGCACACCGATCTTGCCGGCGGCGCGCACGTCAGCGAACCCGTCAAGCGAGTCGCGCAGGGTGAGGAAGCGTTTGAGGTTGCGCAGGTTGGTGACGTCGAGAAGTTCGGCGTCACCGAACACCTGCGGGTCTGCCTTGAACTGCGCGATCACGTCCGTGCAGTCGGGGCAGTCGGGGTGAACGAAAATCTCAGCGCTCACAAGTACCTCCTAGTGGCCGCGCGGCTGGGACAGTGGCTCGCCGGACTCGAAGAACGGACGGAGCTGGTTGTCGAACAGGGTCAGCGCAGACGCGATGGCCATGTGCATGTCCAGGTACTGGTAGGTGCCCAGGCGGCCGCCGAAGAGGACGTTGTGTTGTTCGGATTCGGTGGCGGCGAGTCGTCGATAAGCCTCGAGCTTCGCGCGGTCCTCGGGGGTGTTAATCGGGTAGTACACCTCGTCGTCACCCTCGGCGAAGCGGGAGTATTCCTTGACAATGACGGTCTTGTCGGTGGGGTACTCGGTGCGCTCCGGGTGGAAGTGGCGGAACTCGTGGATGCGGGTGTAGGGGACGTCGGCGTCGTTGTAGTTCATCACCGAGGTGCCCTGGAAGTCGCCGGTGTTCAGCACTTCCTGCTCAAAGTCGAGGGTGCGCCAGCCGAGGTGGCCTTCGGCGTAGTCGAAGTACTGGTCGAGCGGGCCGGTGTAGACCACTGGTGCGTCGGGGTTTTCGGCGCGGATGTCGTCGCGGACGGTGAACCAGTCGGTGTCGGTGCGGACGTCGATAAGCTCATGCTCCGCCATCTTCTCCAGCCAGGCGGCGTAGCCGTCGACGGGCAGGCCTTCGTACTTGTCGTTGAAGTAGCGGTTGTTAAAGGTGTAGCGCACTGGCAAGCGGGAGATGATCTCCGGCGGCAGGTCGGTCGGGTCGGTTTGCCACTGCTTGGCGGTGTAGTGCTTGACAAACGCCTCGTAGAGCGGCTTGCCGATCAGGGCGATGCCGCGCTCTTCCAGGTTGGTCGCGGCGGCTGGGTCGAGGCCTTCACGCTGCTGTTCGATGAGCTTCTTCGCTTCGTCCGGCGAGTAGTACTTGCCGAAGAACTGATTGATCAGGCCGAGGCCCATGGGGAATTGGTAGGCGGTGCCGTCGTGCATCGCAAACACGCGGTGCTGGTAGTCGGTGAACGAGGTGAAGCGGTTGACGTATTCCCACACGCGCTCGTTCGACGTATGGAAGAGGTGCGCGCCGTATTTATGCACCTCGATGCCAGTTTCCGGCTCCTGCTCCGAGTAGGCGTTGCCGCCGATGTGGTTGCGCTTTTCCACCACCAGCACGCGTTTGCCCAGCTCGCTCGCCGCTTGCTCGGCCACGGTAAGGCCGAAGAACCCTGATCCAACAACAATGAGGTCGTATGCCATGCGGTCTATTTTCGCACAGTTGCTTATCGACGACACCACGCCGCGACACGCCACAAAAGCCTCAAGTCTTTCTTGAGACTTTAAATTGCACTACACTGCGTTCCAGTCACAATTGCCACTATTTTCACAAGAAGTGTCAGGAGTTTTACCGTGCAACAACGCCGTAGTCTTCAGGGCGGTGCGGTCCGACCACGCCGGGCCGTAGTCCTGCCTGCCGTGGTGTCCGTTCTCCTCGTGGTGGCTCTCGTCGCTACGCAAGTGTTCAGCGGCAACCGCATCCTCCACGTCCAATCCCTCGGCGCCGGCGCACCCGAGGTGTACACCGCGTCCGAGTCCTTCGCGTCCGGCGCGAACATCACTGTCGACGACGCCGCCATCCGCACCCAAGGCGGCGAAGAAGGCGAAGTACGCCGCGTGGTCAAGGAGTTCACCAACGACCGCGACTTCTCCATCGTCGGCCTGACCTGGACCGGCGACCGCGACATTGCCGCATTCGTCCGCTCCCAGAAGGCCGACGGCACCTGGTCCGAATGGTTCGAAATGGACCCGATCGACCCGCCGAAGGGCAGCGACAAGTTCGGCACCGAACCGATCTTCGTGGGCAAAACCAAGCGCGTCCAGGTCTCCACCGGCGGCGTTGATCTTCTCGACGGCGGCCGCACCGACTCCGGCGCACCCACCACCGCCAAGGACCTCCAGGCCGTCTTCCTCGACGGCGGCGAAGGCCAAACCCAAGGCGGCATCAACCCGGTCGCGGACTCCTACACCTGGGGCATGCCCAAGGTGATCACCCGCGCACAGTGGGGTGCAGGCTCCAGCCAGGCCCCGTACTACTCCGAACCAACCACCGCAGCGACCGTGCACCACACCGCCGGCTCGAACAACTACACCGAGTCTGAAGCGCCCGGCATCGTCCGCGGCATCTGGACCTACCACGCCCGCACCCTGGGCTGGGGCGACATTGGCTACCACGCACTCGTGGATAAGTACGGCAACATCTACGAAGGCCGCGCAGGCGGCATGGACCGCGGACCGCAAGGCGCACACGTCGGCGGATTCAACCAAAACACCTGGGGCGTCTCCATGCTTGGCGATTACCAAAGCGCCCAGCCCACCACCGCAGCACTGCGCGCCATGGGCGAAATCATCGGCTGGAAGGCAGCCGTCGCCGACTTCAACCCAATGGGCTACAGCTACCACCAGGCAGAATTCAGCTTCAAGGGCTCCAAGTACTCGGCTGGCCAGGGTGCATCGTTTAGCAACATCAACGCTCACCGTGACTTCCACTACAGCACCTGCCCAGGCGACAACCTGTACTCCAAACTGCCCATGATCCGCGCCACCGCCGCAGCGAAGTACCGCACGCTCAAGGCCGGCAACCGCGCAGGCCTGGGCAACCGCGGCACCGAGTCGACCGCTGTCACCACCACCGCCCAGTCCCCGGCATTGCCAGGCGACACCGGCAATCAGGGCAACACCGGCAACAACGCCACAGGCGTTCTCACCGGCCTGACCTCCGGCGACCCGATCGCCATCGCCACCGCGGCCGGCACCGTCATCGGCGCAATCCTGCTGTTCCTGGCTGCACGCGACATGCTCCCCGGCGTCAGCGAACGCCAGGGGGTGGAGGTCTTCCAGGGCCTCAACCTCGCACAGGTCTCGGAGTTGGCCCAAAAGATTGGCCCGGCCGTCGGCCCAGCGCTCAACGCCTTCGGTGCCACCGAGGCCGCCGCCGTCTGGACCGCGCTCGAGCCCACCCTGGGCAAACTCATCGCAGGCGTTGGCGGACCGACCGGCCCGGCAATCACCTTCTACTCCAACGGCATCGCCGCGCGTAATGACCAGGGCGAGATCATCTCGCTCGTCGGCAAGATTGCGGAGACCTGGCTGCAGCAAGGCCTCGACGCCGGCCCGTTGGGTATGCCGATCACCCGCGAGTACTACCCGACCACCGACGTCGTGCGCGTCGACTTCGAAGGCGGCTCCATCACCTACAACCCGGTCACCAACGCGGTGGACATCTCCACCCGCTAGGCCCTCGCAGGCTCAGGCCTAGACAAGATCCAAACTGCGCTCCACCGCGTCTTCCCACGCGGTAACCAGCCGGTCCCGTTCGGGGCCGGCCATTTCGCTTTCCCAGGTGGTGGAGGTGCCGAGGGATAAGGGTTCGTCGATAAGCGAAATGCCCATCGCCGCCGCCGACGCCGCCCCCATCACGGTCGTCTCCGTGTTCGCGGGCCGCTCCACCGTCACGCCGAGGATGTCGGCCTGCATCTGCATCAACAGGTTGTTCTCCGTCATGCCGCCATCGACCTTCAGCGTCGTCGGGTCGCCGCCCATCGCACACACCACCTCGCGCGCCTGCAGGCATGTCGCCTCCAGCGCAGCGCGAGCAATGTGCCGCTTATCGACGAACCGCGTCAACCCCACAATCACACCCCGCGCATCCGGACGCCACCGCGGCGCGAACAGGCCGGAAAACGCAGGCACAATCACCACTCCTCCACTGTCCTCGACCTGCTCCGCGAGGGTTTCCGATTCAGCGGCGGTGCTCAGGATGCCGAGCTGGTCGCGCAGCCACTGAATCAACGACCCGCCCACGGCCACCGAGCCCTCCTGCGCGTACACCGGCGGCTGGCCCTGCACCTGGTAGGCGACGGTGGTCAGCAGGCCACGGTCGCTGAACTTCGGCTCGGCACCCGTGTTGAGCAGCATGAACAGGCCGGTGCCGTACGTCATCTTCGCGTCGTTCTCATGCAGGCCGCCTTGGCCGAACAGTGCGGCCTGCTGGTCGCCGAGCACGCCCGTAATCGGCACGCCCGCCAGCGGACCCCGGGGACGAATCTTGCCAAAGTTGCCCACGGACGGCCGGATCTCGGGAAGGATTCGGGGCGGGATGCGGAGGTCGTCGCAAAGTTGCTTGTCCCAATCGAGGGTCTCCAAATCCATGAGCAACGTGCGCGACGCATTGGTCACATCCGTCAGATGCAACGCCTTGTCCTTGTCCTTCGCCCCGCCCGTGAGGTTCCAGATCAGCCACGTATCCATCGTGCCCGCCAGGAGTTCGCCCTTCTCGGCGCGCTCACGAGCGCCTTCGACGTTGTCCAGGATCCACGCCCACTTCGGCGCCGCAGGATACGAATTGTGCAAAAGCCCGGTCTTACTCAGGTACTTCGTGGCGTCCCCATCGTGGTTCGTGCGGGTGTCCTGCCACACGATCGCGTTGTAGATCGGCTTGCCGGTTGCTTTGTCCCAAATCACGGCAGTCTCGCGCTGGTTGGTCAGCCCGAGAGCGTAAATGTCCTGCTCAGCGATGTCCTTGTCAGCAAGTGCTTCGCTGAGCGCCCGGCGTGTGTTACGCCAGATCTCCATCGGGTCGTGCTCCACCCACCCCTTGCGCGGCATGATCTGCTCGTGCTCAAACTGCGCCTGGGTGATGACCTTCCCGTCCGTGCGCGTGATGCACACACGTGTCGACGTCGTACCCTGGTCAATCGCCGCAATCAAAGCCATGCGCGTGATTCTACGGTGGGCGGTGGTGCCGGTTGGGTTGTTGTGGCGCTTTCTGGCTCGTTTCCGGTGCTTTCCTGGCGCTTTCTGGCTCGTTTCCACTGCTTATCGTCTAGCTTCCGCTGATCGTCTAGCTGCATTTTTGTCGAACCAGACGATCAGCTAATTACTGAAAACCGTGTTCATCATCACCTGGGGAAATACCCGGCCCTCCCCGAGGCCGTCTAGCTGGATTCGAGGTGGAGCTAGACGATGAGCCGAACTAGACGATCAGCGCGCCCCGGTTCCCTCAAAATGCACAATATATTGCGCAAAGACCCCCTTTACAGCGCAGCAGTCGGGTGCAATATTGCCTACATGGGGGATTTACAGAAGAAACGCGAAGCAGAACTCGAACTCATTCAAGACGTCGCAGCAAAGTCCAAATCTGCAGTGATCACAGGTCCAGCCGCGGCCAGGTGGCTAGGACTCTCGACATACAACTGGGTCACCACAGTCGACCTCGCACTACCAGGAGAAACGAGGCCGTGGAAGCGCGGCGATGCCCATCGCATTTACAGAAGTGGAATCCTCGCTGAACAGGAGTACCTCGTACACAAGGGGGTTCGCACGGCGACGGCGATCAGGGCGATGTTCGACTCGTTCAGGTACCACGGGCGCACCGAGGCGCTGGTACAGATCGAGTCGGCGAGGTGGAAGCACCGCCACCTGACCACGGAATACCTGCTGGATAAAACGGAAACGCTGCCGAAAGCACGCGGAATCGCGGGGTTCCGAAAACTCATCGAACACGCGACGGATACGTCAGCGAGTGCGTTGGAGACGATTGTGCGCGACGCAATCCTGCGTGCGATCGCAGACGGAACGCTTACCGGGGTGGTCACGCTCGAGTTCCAGGTTGGCCTGCGGATTCGGGAACGTGACGGCCACCCGATGATGGCCTGGGCGGACATACTGATCAATGGGTTTCTCGTTGTGGAGGCAGACGGTCTCGAGAAGACGAGCGGGGTAATGGGAGATGCAGCGAGCATGCTTCGCGACGAACGCGAGCGCGAAACCCAGCTTCAAAACCAGGGCGCAGTTGTCAGGCGGGTGAGGTGGGATCGTGCAACGTCCACCGAGTTCATCGCGTCGCTGCAGACTGTGATCGACAGCAGCCCCGGCGTGAGGGAGTTACCGAATCGGGTGGACGTGAACTATCGCGACTGGTTGGAGGAGTTAGAACAACGCGCGGCATAACAGAACAGCCCTAGTACCAGCGCTCGAGGACGGCGGCCACGCCGTGTTCGTCGTTGGTGGCGGTGACGTGGTCGGCGGCGTCCTTGAGTTCGGGTTTGGCGTTAGCCATGGCCACGCCGGTGCCCGCCCACTGGATCATCTCCAGGTCGTTGGGCATGTCGCCGAACGCGATTGTCTCGGCGGCGGTGAGGCCGTAGCGGTCGGCGAGGTATTGGGCGCCGGTGGCTTTGTTGGCGCCGGGTCGCGAGATTTCGATGAGGCCTTCGTCCATGGAGTAGGTGAGGTGGGCGACGGTGTCGTCGATAAGCGGTGCGATGATGTCGTACATCTCGGCGGAGGTCATGTCGGGGCAGCGGACCAGCAGTTTCGCGGCGGGCACCTCGATGAGCGTTTGCTTATCGACGACACCAAACCGACTATCCCACGCATCCGGGTTGTACTCCGGCGTGATCAGGAAGCATTCGTCCTCCGGGTCGAGGGCCGACGAACCGACGCGTTCAACGCCGTAGCCGTGGTAAACGCCAGCAAGTGCGCGTTCGACGTCGTGGAGGATTTCGCCCATGGTGTCGCGGGCGAGTTCGTGGGCGTGGAGGACGCGGTCCTCGGTGGGGTCGTAAACCACGGCACCGTTGGCGCAGACGCACACGGGTGCGACCGGGAGCTGCTCGAGCACCGGGATGAGCCAACGGTGGGGACGGCCGGTGGCCAGGCCGAAGTGAGCGCCGCTGGAAATCGCGCGGGAGACCACGTTGCGCAGGCGCGGGGTGACGCGGCCGGCGGAGGTGATGAAGGTGCCGTCAATGTCAGAGATGATCAGGCGGGGTGCGGTTTCCGGCAGCGAGGTGGTCATGGTTTCCGCCCCTTCTTCGCGGCTTTCGCGGCGCGCTCTTCGGCGTGGATCCGGTCGGCCTCCTCAATGGTGGGTGCGGTGCCGCCGAGGGAGGCGGGCATCCAGGGCTCACCTGTGCCGGGGCCGGCGAGTGCGGTGTATTCGGTGCGGGATTCGTCGAGAAGCAATTGCATCTGGCGTTTGAGTTCCGCGGTGTCGGCCTCGGCGTCACCGGTGAGTTCGACGGGTGCGCCGTAGCGGACGATGACCGGCACATTACGGAAGTGTTTCGGCAGGTCCTTGGTCCAAATACGTTGCGATCCCCAGATCACGCACGGGATGAGCGGCACACCGGCTTGGTGGGCGATGCGCGCGGCACCGGTTTTAAAACTGGCCAGTTCGAACGAGCGGGAGATGGTCGCTTCCGGGAAGATACCCACCAAGTTGCCGCTGCGAAGTCGCTCCACGGCGGGCGCGATGGCAGTGCTGCCGTGGGCGCGGTTGACCGGCACGTGATGCATCTTACGCAGCAGACGCCCGAGGACGGGTACGTCGAAGACTTCCTGTTTGGCCATGAAGCGCACGAGGCGCTCGCCGCGCAGGTAGGGGCCGGTGCCCATGAGGATGAAGTCGGCGTAGCCGGTGTGGTTACCGGCGATGAGCGCGCCGCCCTCGGTGGGGACGTGTTCGGCGCCGATGACGGTGACGTCGATGTTCAACGCCCGCATCGCGCGCCGCAGCGTACCCACGAGGCCCTGGTAGAACCGCTCCACCGCCTCCGTACGGTGGGCCGGGCTTGCAGTAAAGCGGTGCGGGACGTTGAATCCGCGGTAGGCGCGCAGTTTCATTAGGGCGTGAGCACTTCCTTGCCCACCCACGGACGCAGCGCCTCAGGCACGCGCACGGAACCGTCGGCCTGCTGGTTGTTCTCCAGGATGGCGACGAGCCAGCGGGTGGTGGCCAGGGTGCCGTTGAGGGTTGCGGCGATCTGGGTCTTGCCGTCGGCATCGCGGTAGCGCGTCTGCAGGCGGCGAGCCTGGAAGGTGGTGCAGTTCGAGGTAGACGTCAGTTCGCGGTAGGTGTTTTGCGACGGCACCCACGCTTCCGTATCAAACTTGCGGGCTGCAGAGGAGCCCAGGTCGCCGGCTGCGACGTCGATGATGCGGTACGGCACCTCAACGGCGGCGAGCATGTCGCGCTCCAGGCCGAGGAGCTTCTGGTGGATCTCCTCCGCATCTTCCGGCTTGCAGTAGGCAAACATTTCGAGTTTGTCGAACTGGTGGACGCGCAGAATGCCCTTGGTGTCCTTGCCGTAGGAGCCGGCCTCGCGGCGGAAGCAGGAGGACCAGCCGGCGTAGAGCAGCGGGCCGTCGGACAGGTCGATGATCTCGTCCTGGTGCAGGCCGGCAAGCGCGACCTCGGAGGTGCCGACGAGGTACATATCGTCGCGCTCCAGGTAGTAAATCTCCTCGTCGTGCGCGTCGAGGAAGCCCGTGCCCTGCATGATGTCGGGGCGTACCAGCACCGGCGGAATCATGAGCTTGAAGCCAGCCTCGCGTGCCTTCTGAGCTGCGAGCATGAGCATGCCCAGCTGCATCCAGGCGCCGTCGCCGGTGAGGTAGTAGAAGCGCGCGCCGCCAACCTTGGTGCCGCGCTTCATGTCGATCAGGCCGAGCGGCTCGGCGAGGTCCAGGTGGTCCTTGACCTCAAAGTCGAACTCGGGGACCTCGCCGACGTGCTCGAGGACCACGAAGTCCTCTTCGCCGCCAGCCGGGGCGCCCTCGATGACGTTGGCGATGGAGTACTGCAGCTTCTCCAGCTTCTCCTGCGCCTCGGCTTCCGCTGCCTCAGCTTCCTTCACGCGGGCCTTCAACTCGTTAGAGCCTTCCAGCAGTGCCGGGCGGTCCTCCGGAGCGGCCTGGCCAATCTTTTTACCGAACGCTTTCTGCTCGGCGCGCAGCTCATCCGCTGCTTGGATCGCAGAGCGTCGGGCTTCGTCGGCGGCCAAGAGCTCGTCGACAAGCGCTGGGTCCTCTCCGCGAGCTCGCTGGGACTCACGGACTGCCTCGGGGTTTTCGCGCACACGCTTCAGATCAATCACAGTTGCATACCTTACCTTGTCCGCCGACGCGGGTACGCCGATCCGCAATCCGGTCATAACCAGTGCGCTATGGTGGCCTTATGCCCACCCGGATCACAGACGGCCCCGTGCCCAAGCATGAGCAGCTGCGCGCGATTATCGACGAGCTGATCTCCACCGAGCTCTCCCCCGGCGACCCCCTGCCTGGCGAGCGGGCATTAGAAGAGGCCTACGGCGTGTCCCGCATCACGGTGCGCCGCGCGATCGGGGATCTTGTGTCCGCTGGACGTTTGCGCAGGGTGCGCGGCAAAGGCACGTTTGTGGCGCCTGCCCCGCTGGTGAGCCGCCTGCACCTGGCGAGTTTTTCGGACGAGATGCGGGCGCAGCGGGTGGAGGCGTCGTCGAGAATCTTGCTCTCTGAGCGCACCACCCCGCCGGATGCAGTGGCGACGTTCTTCGGCACCCCGCCCACAACTGAGCACATCCGCCTGCGGCGCCTCAGGCTTGGCGACGGCGAACCGTACGCCGTCGACGATGCCTGGTACAACTCCATCCTTGTGCCTGACCTGCTGGAAAACGATGTCTACCACTCCGTGTACACCCTGCTGGAAAACGAATACGGGCTGGGCATCACAGAAGCGGAGCAGACCGTCACCGCCGTCACGGCAGGTCCCGACAACGCACCGCTTCTCGACGTCACCCCGGACACCGCCCTGCTCCACATCCTGCGCTACGCCCGCAGTGGCGGCAGCAACGTGGAGTATTGCTCCTCGGTGTACCGCACGGACCGCTACCGGCTGACTACACGGGTCGCCCGCGAAGTGGAATAATGGTGCGCCATGGCTTCGAAACAGACCGCGCTGCGCGCCTTCCTCATCGCCACCCTGGCGGGCACAGTGGGCGCTGGCACCTACGGACTGACCGCCGATAGTTCCAGCTCCGCGAACCCGGCGGGCGGCTCGTCTACCTCGAGTTCTGTTGCGGAGGCGGCGTCGTTCACCACCGCCGACGCCGGCTCGTGTTTGACGTGGCAGGTCGCCGAAGACGGCACCCATACCAACTTTGAGCAGGCGGATTGCGCCGGCGAGCACCGCTTCGAGGTTGCCGCGCGCGAGGACCTGGCCACCTACCCCACCTCCGAGTTCGGGCCCGAGGCGCCGCTGCCAAACCAGACCCGCCAGGCCCAACTGCGCGAGGAGCTCTGCGGCGCGGCGACCCTGCGCTACCTGGACGGCAAGTACGACCCGAACGGGCGTTACTCCATCGCTCCGATCCTGCCGCCGGCCGACGCGTGGCAAAACGGGGACCGCACCATGCTGTGCGGCCTGCAAGAAACCGACAGCAACGGCGAGCCGGTGCTCACCTCCGGCAAGGTTGCGGACGCGGACCAGGCCCGCGTGTTTGAGGCCGGCGAGTGCGTGGCCATCGACGCCGCCAACTCCCTGTCGGTGGTGCCATGCGACAAGCCGCACCAGTTGGAGATCACCAGCCGCGTCAACCTGGCGAAGCACTTCGCGGACCACACCCCATCCGTCGAGGAGCAGGACAAGTACCTCGGCGACGTGTGCACCCAGGCCGCGCAGGATTACCTGGGCAGCGAGGAGGCGCTGTACCAGATCGCGCTGCGCCCCTTCTGGACCTCGCAGACCCCGGCCGCCTGGGAGGGCGGTTCCCGCAGCGCCAATTGTGCGTTGATGTTCTCGCGCCCGGAGGGCCAGTTTGCCAACCTCACCGGCTCTGCAACGCAGGGTCGCGAGCATTTGCGTATCGACGACGCCCCGCCACCCGAACGCCCCGAACGACGCCCACTGCGCTCTGAGCAGCAGGCGAACCAGTCGCAGGCTCCAGCCCCTGAGGCTCCCGCACCTGCGCCGGAAGCGCCTGCCCCCGAAGCGCCTGCCCCCGAAGCGCCTGCGCCTGCACCTGAGGCTCCGGTGCAGTTCTGATGATGGCCCCGGTCAGCGACGAACTGTTCGAGGAGATGATCAACGACGCGTTGGACACCATCCCGGACCGCTTCGCCGAACATATGCAGAACATGGTGATTTTGGCCCGCGACTTCAACCCCGACGACCCCACACTGTTGGGCCTGTTCGAGGGCGTGCCGCTGACCGAGCAGCACTCCAACCATTCCGGGTTCCTTCCCGATGCGGTGTTCATCTACAAAAACGCACTCGAAGCCATCTGCGCTGACGAGGAGCAGTTGCGCCACGAGGTGAAGGTGACTGTCCTGCACGAGGTCGGCCACTACTTCGGGTTAGAGGAGCACGAGCTGCACGCCCTCGGCTGGGGTTAGGCCTTCGGCCAGCTTCCGAGCATGCGTATCTGCGTCGCCTGCTCCCCCACGGCGGCAATCGCCTGGGCGATGGGCTCGTCGTCAATATGGCCCACCAGGTCGACGAAGAAGTTGTACGTGTTGGGCTCTTTGCGGGTCGGGCGTGACTCGATGCGCGACATGTCCACCCCGCGCACCGCGAACTCTTGTAGCGCGCCGACCAGGGTGCCTGGTTTGTTGGGGGTGCGAAAGACGATGGCGGTGCGGTCGTTGCCTGTTGCGGCAGGTACCTTGCCTTGCTTACCGACGAGCACAAACCGAGTCCGCGCCGTCTCCATATCCGCCACCCCGCGGGCGTGGATGTCCAGGCCGAACAGGTCCGCAGCGCGCTCGGGCGCGGCCGCCACGTCCGCCTCGCCGTCCGCGACCATCTTCGCCGCGGCCGCGTTCGAGGACGCCGGGACGAACTCCACGCCCGGCGCGTGCTCACCAACCCAGCGTTTGACCTGGCTGTACGCCACCGGATGGGTGGCCAAGCGGCGGGCGCTGCCCAGTGTTTCGCCCGCGCGTGTCATGATGGCGAACGCGATGGACAGTTCCGTCTCGGCGTAGATCTGCACGCCGGGGGTGTCGACGAGCGCGTCGGCGGTGGTGGTCACCGCACCGTCGACGGAGTTCTCAATCGCGCACACCGCCCAATCGGTCTTGCCTTCCGCGACCGCTTTGAGCGCCGCCGCAGGCGAGTCAACCGGGACGAACTCGGCTTGGCCTGTGGAGTCGAAGCGGCGCGCCGCCTCCTCGGTGAAGGTGCCCTCGGGCCCGAGATACGCAATTCGTGTCATTTCTTCTCCTGTGCTGTTTCTTCAGCGAGTAGCGCGTAGGTGATCAGCCAGTGTGTGGCCATGAAGTTGGTGCCGGTGAGGTGGGGCACGGTGGTGTCGATAAGCATCTGCGTGCCCTCTGGCTTACCGATGGCCCGCAGCAACCACGCCCGCGTCAGCATTAGCCCGAGCAGATGGGCCTGCTGGCCGTCCTCGGGGTCGTTGACCTGGAGCGGGGTGGCGTAGAACTCCAGCGCACCCGGAGTGAAGAAGCAGTCTAGCCAGGCGGGGAAATCCTCGCCGAGTACGCGCTGCATCAGGGCTGCCTGCGCCAGCCCGTTGGGGACGAAGTCGTGGCCGGACAGTTCCCAGGTGTGTGGGTAGGCGTGGTCGTTGTGGAACCAGGCGCGGGCGGTGTCGTCGCAAAGCAAGCGGAGCTTGTGGAGGCCGAGTGCGTCGGCGGCGTCGATGATCAGCAGCAAAGCGAGCGCCGAGTTGCTATGCACGCCGTGGCGCACCGGCAACTGCTGAGTGCCAAGCCAGGCGGTGATGTTCTCCTCCAGTTGGCGGGCCAGCGGCGCCATCGCGGCCTCCCACGGGGTGCCACGCGTGACCTTGCACAACTGCAGCGCCCACGCCCAGCCATACGGCCGCTCGTACAGCGGGTGCTCGCGCAGGTAGGCAGCCTCGGCGGCGATGTTGTCGGCGGTCAGGCGCTGGTTGAGCAGGTCGGTGAGCGAGGGGTCGTCGACTAGCTTGTGCAACTTCACCCCGCTGGCCAGCATGTGCACGCACGAATGCCAGTCGAAAGACCCCCAAAACGCCGGGTGCAGGCGGCGCGGGGTGACATCCGTGTCGGCCGGCCCGAGGCTCGCGTGGTGCATCGCCGCCGGATACTCCCGGCCGACGACCTCGACGACAGTGCGCGCCCACATTTCGTGCATGGCGCTAAAGTTACCGCATGCAACGGCGCCTGAAGATAGAGATCCTGCTGGTCCTCGCCGTCACATTCGGCACCGCGGGCCTGCGCGCAGCCCTGCGCCTGATCGACTCGCTGCTCAAAGCCCCGCTCAACCAACAAACCACCACAATTTACGACGCCACCTCCACCATCCCGTGGCTCGACCTCGCCCTCCAGGCATGCTCGGCGCTGACCCTGTTCGCGTGGGGTGGACTCGCATGGTTTCTTCTCGACGACCGAACGCACCCACCGCGCCTACCTCGCCTCCCCGACCTCGCCCGCGGCGCCGGATTCGCAGCCCTGATCGGCCTGCCCGGGCTCGCGTTTTACGTCGCCGCCGTACACCTCGGCCTGTCCAAAGTTGTCGTACCGACCACCGAAGCCGTGCAGGTCCCGACCTCCCTGCTGTGGTCGTTGGCCAACGGCTTCGGCGAAGAAATCGTCGTGGTGATGTACCTGGTCACCCGCCTGCGCCAACTCGGCTGGAAGCCCTGGCAGTTCATCGCCGCCTCAGCCGTACTGCGCGGATCCTACCACCTGTATCAGGGCATCTCGGCGGGGCTGGGCAACATCGTCATGGGCGTGGTGTTCGCCTGGTACTTCCACAAAACGGGGCGCATCTGGCCGCTGATCATCGCCCATTTCCTCATCGACGCCGTGGCGTTTATCGCCTACCCGCTCCTCGACCTGTCGTGGCTCGGAATCTAACCACACGCGTCACACTGGTTACACTGTTTTCATGTCAACGACGCCCCACTCCAACGACCCCCGCGACAACGCGGGCGAGTTCGTCCTGGGCAAAGACGGAAAACCCATCGTCGACCGCTACGGCCGGCCCGTCCGCCGCCGGCCCTCACAGACCGCACGGCCTGCGGATTCCCATACGGAGCGGCCCGCACGTTCCGCCGAGCGACCCCCGCGCCGCGACGAGTGGCGCCGGGAAGAACGCCGCGTCGAACCCGGCCACACCGTGTTCGAGCCACGCCCCGCCTACGAGCCACGCCGCGCGCCCCAGTACCCTCCGCGCGAGCCTGCCCGTCCGGCGCAGTACCGGCCCGGACAGCGCCCAGCGCAGGGCCAGTACAGGCCCGCGCAGCGTCAGGCACCCCGTGATGAACGGCCGATGCCGCTGCAGGTGTCCAAGAGGAGGGAAAGGTCGGCGGGGCGTCGTCGTCAAGCAAAACGCCCTGGATGCGGCAGCATCATCGCCCTCATCATCGTGATCGCGCTCGCGTCCGTCCTCCTTACCGACGCCCGCCTCAACCGCGTCGCCGCACTCCCCGACGAACAAATCGGCAATACAGCCGGCACCAACTGGCTCCTCGTCGGTTCCGACTCACGCACGGGCCTGAGCGAACAGGACGTCGAACGACTCGGTACCGGCGGTGACATCGGCTCCACACGCACCGACACCATCATGCTGCTCCACCTGCCGCTGCGCGGCAAAGCAACCCTGATGTCCATCCCGCGCGACTCCTACCTGCCAGTACCCGGATACGGCTACGACAAAATCAACGCCGCGTTCGCCCTCGGCGGCCCCGAACTCCTCGTGCAGACCGTCGAGCAAAACACCGGGCTACACATCGACCGCTACGCCGAAATCGGCATGGGCGGCATCGCCGGCGTTGTCGACGCCGTCGGAGGCGTGGAAATCTGCGTCGCCGAACCTATCGACGACCCCCTCGCCAACCTGTTCGTCGAGCCCGGCTGCCAAGAGATGGACGGCCCCACCGCACTCGGCTACGTACGCACCCGCGCCACCGCCCAAGGCGACCTGGACCGCGTCGTCCGCCAACGCGAATTCCTCAGCGCATTGACCTCACGAGTGTTCTCACCTGCGGTGTTCCTCAACCCGTTCCGGGTCGGGCGCCTGCTGTGGGTCGCCCCAACGCTGCTCACCGTCGGCTCCGGCGACCACGTTTGGAACCTCGCCCGCATCGCCTTCGCTATGCGCGGCGGCCTTGACACCGAGACCGTGCCCATCGGCGGCTTCGACGACACCGAAGTGGGCAACGTGGTGCTCTGGGACGACGAGGCAGCCGAAGCCCTGTTCGCCCGGCTGCGGTAGCGGCTGGTTGGCGGCCGGTTGGCGGGTGGGCCGGCTGCGCCTCCTTTCCCCCGCCCCCGCCCCTCCCACACATGGTGAGAACACAACGGTGAAGACGCGTAAAAACTCGCAAGCTCTCCGTTGCGTTCTCACCATCTGTGGTGGTGGGGTCGGTGGGGGCGGCGTCGCAAAGCTAAACGGCGCCTCCTAGACGGTGCATTTCGTCGAAAATCAGCGAAATGAGCTGTGTTGGATGTACCGTTTGGGGCCAGCACCCAACCGAACCACCCCGCCACGCACGAAAAAGCCGGCCGCCGGGCGCAAACCCGGGGACCGGCTTAGAGCAGTAAGCGCTTACTGCTCGTCTGGTCGCACGACCGTCGAGCCAGAGCCAGCACCAGCAGCACCTGCGGTGCCCTCAACGCCGGGCCACTTGCCAGCGGCGATGAGCTCGTTCTTGCGCTCAACCCAGAAGTCGGCGTTCTTGATGCCGAGGGCCTCGGGGTCGAAGTGCGGGTCGATACCGGCCTTCTTCTGGCGGCGGTAGTCCCACAGACACTTGAGGGCCGGGACCTGCAGGAAGAGGATGGCGACGATGTTGAGCCATGCGGTTGCGCCCACGCCGATGTCGCCGAGTGCCCACGCGTTGCCCGGGGTAGTGGTTGCGCCGATGAACACGGCAGCGATGATCAGGACGCGTAGGCCCCAGATGATGGCCTTGCGGGCGCCTTCGTTCTTTACCCAGCGGTTGAGGTAGACGGAGTTGGTTTCTGCCATGTAGTAGTACGCCAGCACGGTGGTGAAGGCGAAGAACATGATGGCCAGCGCGATGAAGGATGGGCCGAGGCCGGCGGAGAAGGAGTTCAGGCCTTCTTGGACGAAGCCGGGGCCGACGGGCACGCCGTCGGGAAGCGAGCCGTCGTAGACTACGGCGCCGTCTTCGGACTGGCCTTCGAACACCTTGTACATGTCGGTGGAGATGATGATGAAGGCGGTTGCGGAGCAGACGAAGAGGGTGTCGATGTAGACGGCGAATGCCTGGACGAAGCCCTGCTTGGCCGGGTGGGAGACTTCGGCGGCTGCTGCGGACTGCGGGCCGGTGCCCTGGCCTGCTTCGTTGGAGTAGATGCCGCGTTTGACGCCCCACATGATGGCTGCGCCGAGCATGCCGGAGAATGCTGCTTCCTTGTCAAAGGCGGAGCGGAAGATGATGCCGAAGACTTCGGGGATGTCGGAGGCGTTGGCGAAGAGGACGACGATGGCGATGATGATGTAGATGGCGGCCATGAACGGGACGACCATGGATGCGAAGTTCGCGATGCGCTTCACGCCGCCGATGATGATGAAGGCGAGGAGGATCGCCATGACGGCTGCGGAGATCTTGACGTCGATGCCCCATGCGTTGTCCACGGCTGCGGCTACGCCGTTGGCCTGGATGCCGGGGAGGAAGTAGGAGGTTGCCAGCAGCATGCAGATTGCGAAGATGATGGCGTAGACCAGCATGAATGGTGCGGCGGTGGTGTGCTTGTAGGCCTTCTCGATGTAGTAGGCGGGGCCACCGCGGTATTCGCCGGTGTCGCGGTCGGTTTCCTTGTAGATCTGGGCGAGGCAGCACTCGATGAACGAGGTTGCGGAGCCGAGTAGGGCGACGAGCCACATCCAGAAGACTGCGCCGGGGCCACCGAAGGCGATGGCGGTGGCGACGCCGGCGATGTTGCCGACGCCGACGCGGCCGGCCAGGGAGATCATCAGGGATTGGAACGAGGAGATGCCTTCCTCGGACTTTTCGCCGGATTTGAGTTGGCGGATCATGTCCGGCAGGCAGCGGATCTGCAGGAACAGGGTGACGAGTGTGAAGTATGCGCCTGCGCCGAGGCACAGGAACACCAACCAGTTGGACCAAATGAGGCCATTGAGGGTGTCGATGAACCCTTCCATGGCGCCCTCCTTTTGTTTGTGTGCTGGGGTTTTCTTGAACGTCGTTTCAAGTAACTAGAGAATCTAGACCATCACTTTGTGCTGTGTGTCACTTTTTGTGTAAAAATTATTCTTCGGCACCAAAAATATTCGGCCCCAATTGTTGGGCAGACGTTGCGGACGCCGCTGCAGTATTGAAAGGATGTTTATGGAACCCGCTGGTAAGCGCACGAATCGTATGCGTAGGTATTCGCCTGCTTGGCCGGTCAAGGACTTGCCCGCAAGTTCGCATGTGCTTGTCGACGACTCCACCCAACCGGCTGATACCAATCCCGACGCCACCCCCGATGCGGATGTGAAAGCGAAGGCGGTGTGGCGTTTCTTTGTGTACAGCGCCATCGGTATCTTCGCGTTTTTCGTGCCGTTTTCTATTAATGGTTCGAAGTCGACGATCCTGCTGGATCACATCGTCACGTGGATCACGACGACCCTCGGCGAGGGCACCCGTTTCCTGGCGCTGGCGGCGATCATCGCTGGCACAATCTACCAGTTCGTCTCCGGTCGCTGGAAAGAGGACTACGCACGCATGGCATTTGCGGCACTGTCTGTGCTGGCGATTGTGCTGTGCGCGATGCTGACGTTTGGGTTCGGCCCGGAGTGGTTGTTCAACCCGGACATTGGCCCGTTCATCCTGGATAAGTTGGTGATCTCGGTCGGGCTGCTGATCCCGGTCGGCGCGATCTTTTTGGGTTTGCTGGTGGGCTTTGGCCTGATGGAGTTCATTGGCGTGATGGTGCAGCCGATCATGCGCCCGGTGTTCCGCACTCCGGGCAAGTCTGCGGTGGATGCGGTGGCGTCATTCCTTGGTTCCTACTCGCTGGGCCTGTTGATCACGGATCGTATGTATAAGAACGGCAGCTATAACGGGCGTGAGGCGTCGATTGTTGCTGCAGGTTTTTCTACGGTGTCGGCCACGTTTATGGTGATCGTCGCTAAGACGCTCGACATCATGGAGCACTGGATCGCGTACTTCTTTATCGCCTTCATCATCACGTTTATCGTGACGGCGATTACGGTGCGCATCCCTCCGATTTCGCGCATTCCGGAGGATTATTACCCGGGGGCGACGCCGCATCCGGAGAAGGAGATCACCGGTAACCGTTTCAAGGCGGCATGGCGTGAGGCGAAGATTGAGCTCAACCGTGCGGATTCGTTGGGCAAGGTGTTGTGGACGAACTTCCGCGACGGTTTGGTCATGGCGGTGCAGGTCACGCCGGGCATCATGTCGGTTGGCGTGATTGGCCTGGTGCTGGCGACGTACACCCCGGTGTTCAAGGCCGTTGGCGTGGTGTTCTACCCGGTGGTGTGGTTGCTGCGCCTGCCGGATCCGTGGGCAACCTCGGGTGCGCTGGCGACCGGCTTGGCGGAGATGTTCCTGCCAGCCACGTTGACGGCGGGTTCGGATGACATGGTGTTGAAGTTCACCATTGCTGTGGTGTGCGTGAGCCAGATTTTCTTCTTCTCGGCGATGGTGCCGGCGGTGTTGGCGACGGACATTCCGCTGAACATCGTGAAGATGGTCATCATTTGGTTCATCCGCGTGGTGCTCACCGTGATCATTACGGTGCCCGTCGCCCACCTGCTGTTCTAAGGGGCTTTTGCTTAGCGACGACGCCCTGCCGTCGCAGTTACCGCATCGTCGATAAGCCGTGCTGCGGCTTTGGCGGTGCGGTTATCTACGTCGAAATCGGGGTTGAGTTCGACAACATCCAGCAGCGCGACGCGGCCGGTGGCGGCGACGGCGGAAACCATGGCGCGCAGTTTCGCGTAGTCCACGCCGAAGCCCGCGGGGGCGGACACACCCGGCGCGACGGCGGCGGGAAGGACGTCGAGGTCGATGGAGAGGTGGATCGGCAGGTCGCCGTCGACGGAGGCGAGGGCGCGGTAGACGGCTTCGCGCATCGACATTTCAGCAAGTTCGGTGTCCAGCACGGTGGTCACACCGAGGTCGTCGGCGGTGTCGAAGAGCACCTTGGTGTTGTTGGGCTGGGAGATGCCGAAGACGGAGTAGTCGAAGTCGCTGCCCGCTAGGTCGGCGATCTGGCGGAAGGGTGTGCCGGAGGTGGGTCGGCTGGCGGTGCGCAGGTCGAAGTGGGCGTCGAAGTTGATGATGTGCATCGGGCCGATGGCCTCGTAGGCGCCGCGGTGGGTGGCAAAGGAGGTTTCGTGTCCGCCGCCAAGCACGACGGTCATGCCGTCTGCGCCTTGCGCGGTGACGAGGTCATACACCTTGTCGGAAAGGGTCCGTTGCGCGGTTTCGAGGTCGTCGTTTTGGGTGGTGACGGTGCCGGCGTCGATAAGCGTGCGCTCGTCGTGAATAGCGAGGGAGCCGAGTGCGGCGCGCAACGCGTCGGGGCCCTGGGCGGCGCCTTGGCGGCCGCCGTTGCGCTCAACGCCTTCGTCGGAGGCAAAGCCGATGAGGTGCACGGCTCCTTCGTGCGGTTCGGCGTTGGTGGAGACCTCGCTGTGCCAGCGGGCGTGCTCGGCGCCGGGGCCGTCGTCGCGGCCGGTCCAGTCGGGTGCGGGTGCGAAAAGTGGTGCTGTGACTGTATTCATGCCACACGAGCCTAGCGTCGGGGCATACTGAGAGGCGATGAATAAGCCCCAGGTTCCCGCTGCGCACAATGTGCTGCGCATCCTGTCGCTGCTGTCCACTACAGATGCGCCGATTTCTGCGACCCGTATTCAACGCGAGTTGGAGCTGCCCCGTTCGACGACGTACCACTTGCTGCGCGAGTTGGAGGATTCCGGCTTTGTGGTGCACTTGAAAAACCCGGGCACGTACGGGTTGGGGTTGGCGGCGTACCGGATGTCGCAGGCGTACACCACGCAGCAGCCGTTGGTGCGGCTCGCGACGAAGCCTCTCGCCCGTATTGCTGCGCTTGCTGGGGGTTCGGCTCACCTGACGCGCCTGGCCGGGTCGGAGATTGTGTACCTGCACGAGGTGCGTGCTCCAGGGGCGGTGTCGTTGGTGACGGAGGTTGGTGTGCGCCTGCCGGCGTTGGCTACGGCGTCGGGGCGCATCATGTGTGCGTATTTGCCGGATGCGGAGTTGCGTGCGGTGTTCACGTCGTCTGGCGAGCGTCGTCGGTACAGCGAGGTCAAAGCGCAGCTTATCGACGTCCGCGAGCACGGCTGGGAAAGCGAATGCGAGGAAGTCTCGCGCGGGCAGGAGTCCGTGGCGGTTGCGGTGCTGGACCATCTGGAGCGACCGGCGGCGGCGCTTGCGGCGACGTTCCCGGTGGGAAGCACCGATAAGCAGGCACTTTTGGGGGCTTTGGAGGATGCCTCGGCACGCTTGCGCACGCAGTTT
This sequence comes from Corynebacterium sp. HMSC075D04, assembly GCF_001815635.1. Lineage (NCBI taxonomy): Bacteria > Bacillati > Actinomycetota > Actinomycetes > Mycobacteriales > Corynebacteriaceae > Corynebacterium > Corynebacterium sp. HMSC075D04. The sequence continues at coordinate 25,834 of NZ_KV821332.1, read as the reverse complement.
TTTGGTAATCGTTGAGCACTACACCGGTGTGATCTAGCATCGCACGCATGACAACTATTACCCCCGTCACAGTAGGCATCGGCGCGCTGTCCGTTGAGGACGTCGTCGCCGTCGCGCGCTACGGCGCAAACGTTGAGATCGATCCGGCGGCGCTCGAGGAAATCGCCGCTACCCGTGAGCGCATCGAGGAGCTCGCTGCGGACCCGACCCCGGTCTATGGCGTCTCCACCGGCTTTGGCGCCCTGGCCACGAAGCACATCCCGGAAGATATGCGCGCGCAGCTGCAGGTATCGCTGGTGCGCTCCCACGCCGCGGGCTCCGGCCCGGAGGTGGAAGAAGAGGTCATTCGCGCGCTGATGCTGCTGCGCCTGTCCACGCTGTGCACGGGCCGCACGGGTGTGCGCCCGGTGGTGGCGGAGACCTACGCCGCCGCGCTGAACGCTGGGATCACGCCCGTGGTGCGCGAGTTCGGTTCGCTGGGTTGCTCCGGCGACCTGGCGCCGCTGGCCCACTGCGCCCTGGCCCTGCTGGGCGAGGGCGAGGTCCGCGTCAAGGGTGGCGAAATCGTTCCGGCCGCTGACGCCCTTGCCCAGGCCGGCATCGAGCCGTTGGTTCTGCGCGAAAAGGAAGGCTTGGCGCTGATCAACGGCACCGATGGCATGCTCGGCATGCTGTGCCTGGCCATCGCGGACCTGCGCGAGGCGGCCAAGGTTTCGGACATCGCAACCGCGATGAGCGTGGAGGGTCTCAACGGCACGCTGTCTGTTTTCGACGACGACCTGCAGCAGCTGCGCCCGCACCCGGGCCAGGCGGATGCCGCGTACAACATCCGCACCGTGGCGGCAGATTCGCCGATTCTGACAGCTGCGCTCGAGGGCTTCAAGGCTAACGACGTGCAGGATGCGTACTCGATCCGTTGCACCCCGCAGGTCGCCGGCGGTTTCCGCGACACACTGACGTACGTGACCACGGTGGCGGACCGCGAGCTCGCCGCCGCGAACGACAACCCGGTGGTGGCCAAGGACTGCCGTGTCGCCTCGAACGGCAACTTCCATGGCGCACCAGTGGCGTACGTGTTGGACTTTTTGGCGATTGTGGTGGCAGATTTGGCGTCGATTAGCGAGCGCCGCACGGACCGCTTCCTCGACCCGGCACGCAACCGCGGCCTCAACGCATTCCTTGCGGGCGACCCGGGCGTGGATTCCGGCCACATGATCGCCCAGTACACGCAGGCGGGCATTGTCGGCGAGCTCAAGCGCAACGCGGTGCCGGCGTCTGCGGATTCGATCCCGTCGTCCGCGATGCAGGAGGACCACGTTTCCATGGGCTGGTCGGCGGGCCGCAAGCTGCGCCGCAGCATCGATGGCCTGCAGCGCGTGCTTGCAGTGGAGATCCTCACCGCCGCGCGTGCGCTGGACATGCGCGAGGGTGAGCCGTCCGTCGGCACCGGTGCAGCTCTGGCCACGCTGCGTAAGCATGTGGAGGGCCCGGGCACCGATCGTTTCCTGGCCCCGGAGATTGAGCACTCCGTCCAGTTGGTCAAAGGCGGGGATTACGTTCAGGCCGTTGAGGCGGTTGTGGGCACACTTCGCTAAACCGCACTACTCAACGGGCGGCGCCGCAGCATCGGCGCCGCCTGTTTTCTATTACGCATCACCAATAGTCTGGGAACCCAGACAACTGGCGACACTGCCCCCTTTGTTACCACGGGAAACTCCATACACTGTCGCCTACATCATTAACCCCCGCAGATTGTGATTGGAGTCTCATTATGGCTGGCCGGTACCCGAATGGCGATTTCTACGACTTTGAAAGCGAACTGTCCACGGAGGAAAAGGACATCCTCTACAACGTCCGCGATTGGGCGAAGGAGAAGGTGCTCCCGATCGCGGTGGACTACTGGAACCGTTCGGAGTTCCCGCACGAGCTGCTGCCGTCGATTGGCGAGCTCAACATCATCAGCCTCGTACGCGGCCAGGGTCGCTCCCGCCTACTCGCAGGCCTCGTCGCGGCGGAGATTCACCGCGCCGACGGTTCCGTGGGCACGTTTTTCTCCGGCCAGGACGGCCTGTTCACCGGCAGCATCGAGCTGCTCGGCTCGGAGGAGCAGAAGGAGCGCTGGCTGCCGGACCTCTACGCCGTGCGCAAGACCGGCGTGCTTGCGATCACGGAGCCGGAGGCTGGCTCCGACGTTGCCCAGGGCATGCGCACCACAGCCACCAAGGTGGATGGCGGCTGGATCCTCAACGGCGCGAAGCGCTGGATCGGCAACGCAACCTTCTCCGACTACGTCGCCGTCTACGCCCGCGACCCGGAGGACGAGCAGGTCAAGGGCTTCATCGTGGACACCACGTCCGAGGGCTACACGGCCACGCTGATGGAAAACCGCATTGCCATCCGCGCGGTGCAAAACGCCGACATCACGCTCGACAACGTGTTTGTTCCGGACAGCGACAAGCTCGAGGGCGCGAACTCGTTCAAGGACATCAACAAGGTGTTCAAGAGTGCACGTTCCACGGTGGGTTGGCAGGCCGTCGGTACGCAGATGGGCGCGCTCGACGTGGCACTCGGCTACGCGGATGAGCGCATCCAGTTTGGCAAGAAGATCTCCTCGTTCCAGCTCAACCAGAACAAGCTGGCCACCATGCAGGGCAACCTCGTTGCCTCCGAGTCGATGATGGCCCAGTTGGCCCGCATGGAGGATCGCGGTTCCGCGAACAACGAGCAGTCCGCGCTGGCCAAGGCGTTCACCTCGAAGCTCATGCGTGAGACGGTCGCGCTCGGCCGCGAGATCCTCGGCGGCAACGGCCTGATCTCGGATTACCGCATGGCGAAGATCTTCAACGACGCCGAGGCCATCTACTCCTACGAGGGCACCTACGACATCAACCAGCTCATCGTCGGTCGTTCCATCACGGGCGAATCGGCCTTCGTCTAGTCCACGCAGGAGGCAACACTATGAATGCACCACTCTCTGGAATCCGCGTCCTCGACCTTTCCCGCGTGCTCGCGGGACCGTTCTGCTCCATGATCTTGGCGGACCTCGGTGCTGAGGTGATCAAGGTGGAGTCGCCGTGGGGTGACGATTCGCGTCAGTTCGGCCCGTTCGTCGACGGCACGTCCGCCTACTATCGCCTGTTCAACCGCTCGAAGATGGGCATCACGCTGGACTTCAAAAACGACGACGATAAGGAAGTGCTGCGTGATCTTGTCCGTCGCGCTGATGTGGTCGTCGAAAATTTCCGCCCTGGTGTGCTTGAGAAGCTCGGCCTTGCGCCGAAGGATTTGCTGGAGATCAACCCGCGCCTCGTGGTCACGAGTATCTCCGGCTTCGGCCAGACGGGCTCGCTTGCCAAGGAACCGGCGTACGACCTGGTTGCGCAGGCGATGAGTGGCCTGATGTCGATTACGGGTTGGCCGAACAGCAAGCCGACGCGCGTGGGCATCTCGCTGGGTGATCTCATCCCGGGCCTCTACGCCGCAATCGGCACGGTTTCGGCGCTCTACCAGCGCGAATCCAGCGGTACCGGCCAGCATTTGGACCTTGCTATGTACGACTCGCTCATCTCCGTCATGGAGTCCGTAGGCATGCGTGCGCTTTACGACGACACCCCGCCCACCCGCATCGGCAACGACCACGGCCTGTCAGCGCCGTTTTCCACGTATGCGACCAAGGACGGCGACGTAGTCATCGCGATCACCACGAACCGGCTGTTCGAGCGCCTGGCCAACGCGCTGGGCATCCCGGAGATGGCCACCGACCATCGCTTTGCAGAGCCGGTGGCCCGCTCCGACAACCGGGTTGCGCTGCGCGAACTGATCGAAGAAGCGCTAAGCACGAAGACACGCTCGGAGACCATCGCCCTGTTTGAAGAACATGGTGTGCCCACCGCCCGCGTGTACGACCTGGACGAGGCACTACGCAGCCCGTTCGCCCAGGAACGCGGTGTGGTGGTTGAAGAAACGGATGGGTTCCGCACCCTCGCCTCCCCGCTCAAGCTCGCCGGCATGGAAAAGCCGACGCCGGCGCCGGAGTTGGGGCAAGACAACGAACGTATCCAGTCCTGGTTGAGCGAAGATCCGCGCACCACCTGAGTTCCGTAAAGGAGCAGCACCATGGATGAAACACAGACCCCACGTCGTGGTGGCAGCACCCGTTGGATTCCGGGCGACAACATCGCCGCAGTCCCGTCCCTTCCGCCCGAGCACGAGGTGGACAGCCTGGAGCCGAAGAACAAGTGGAGGTTTTTCCTCTACAGCGCGATCGGTTCCTTTGCGTTTTTCGTCCCGTTTACTGTCGGGGAGAAGAACACGATTCTGCTGGATCACATTGTGAGCTGGCTGCAAGCGGCGCTTGGTCCGGCGTTGCCGTACATCACCTTGGTGATGATCACCGCCGGCGCCGTCTACCAATTCGCCACCGGCAAGTGGCGCGAGGATAAAGCGCGTGCCGTGTTCGCGTTCCTGTCCGCGCTGGCGGTGGTGTTGTGCGCGATGCTCGTGTTCAACTTCGGCCCCGCATTTCTTTTCGACGAACGCCTCGGCCCCTTCATCCTGAACAAACTCGTCATCCCCGTCGGCCTGCTTATCCCAGTCGGCGCGGTGTTTTTGGGTTTGTTGGTTGGATTCGGCCTAATGGAATTCATCGGTGTGATGGTGCAGCGGTTCATGCGGCCGGTGTATCGCACCCCGGGTAAGTCGGCCGTTGACGCAGTGGCGTCGTTTTTGGGGTCATACTCGCTGGGCCTTTTGATTACCAACCGCGTCTACCGCACCGGCGGCTATACGGCGCGCGAAGCGTCGATCATCGCGGCTGGGTTCTCCACCGCATCGGCGACGTTCATGGTGGTTGTGGCGCGAACGCTGGACCTGATGCACATCTGGGGCGTGTACTTCGCGGTCACGCTCCTTGTGTGCTTCCTAGTCACTATCGTCGTCGTCCGCATCCCTCCGTTGAGCACGATCCCGGACGATTACTACCCGGGCGCTACCCCGCAGCCGGAGGAGCGCGTGGAGGGCAACCTGTTCGCCGCCGCGTGGAAGGAAGCAAAGGCGTTTTTGGCGCAGGCGGAGTCGCTGCCGAAGACCATTTGGCGCAACTTCAAAGACGGCGTGATCATGACCATCCAGGTCATCCCGGGCATCATGGCTGTTGGCATCATCGGCTTGGCGCTGGCGTTCTACACCCCGGCATTCAAGATTCTGGGCGCGCTGTTCTACCCGCTCGCGTGGGTGTTCCAGTTGCCGGATCCGTGGCTCGCGTCCGAGGCGTTTGCCATCGGCCTCTCTGAGCTGTTCCTGCCGGCAACGCTGGCGGCTGGCAACGAGTCTGACGTACTGCGCTTCACCGTTGGTGTGGTCTCCATCAGCCAGGTGTTCTTCTTCTCCTCGATGATCCCGGCGGTGCTGGCCACGGACATCCCGTTGAAGATCAGCCACATGGTGATCATCTGGTTCCAGCGCGTGGTGCTGTCCATCATCCTGACGGTGCCGATTGCGTACCTGATCTTCTAACCCCCACTGCCCGGTCTGTCTCGTATCCGAGACAAACCGGGCAAAAACTGTATTCCAGCAACCACATTGCTCCCTTATCCTCAATGTAACGCGGGTTACATTCCTGTCGGATTGTGGCCCTGCATCACGAAACTCAATGAGCCGTAGAAAGGATTCCCATGGCGAAGAACTGGTCCGAAGGTGCACGCGAGGTCCGCTCCCCGCGAGGCACTGAGATCACTGCAAAGTCCTGGCAGACCGAGGCCCCGCTGCGCATGCTGCAGAACAACCTTGACCCCGAGGTTGCGGAGCGCCCCGATGACCTCGTCGTCTACGGCGGCACCGGTCGTGCGGCACGTAGCTGGGAGGCCTTTGACGCGATCGTCGATACGCTGAAGGACCTCGAGTCCGACGAGACGCTGCTGGTCCAGTCGGGCAAGCCGGTCGGCGTATGGAAGACCAACGAGTGGGCGCCGCGCGTGCTCATCGCCAACTCCAACCTGGTTGGCGACTGGGCGGACTGGGAGCATTTCCGCGAGCTCGAGGACGAGGGCCTGATGATGTACGGCCAGATGACGGCCGGTTCCTGGATCTACATCGCAACCCAGGGCATCCTGCAGGGCACCTACGAAACCTTCGCGGCTGTGGCGAAGAAGCGTTTCAACGGCACGCTCGCCGGCACCCTGACCCTGACCGGCGGCTGCGGCGGCATGGGTGGCGCACAGCCACTGTCCGTCACCCTCAACGGTGGCGCCTGCCTCATCGTCGATGTTGACGAGGGCCGCCTGAAGCGCCGCCAGGGCAAGCGCTACCTCGACGAGGTCACCACCGACCTCGAGGAAGCCATCAAGCTGGTCACCGACGCGAAGAACGAGAAGCGCGCCCTGTCCGTTGGCCTCGTCGGCAACGCATCCGAGGTCTTCCCGGAGATGCTGCGCCGCCACCGCGCTGGCGAGTTCACCGTGGACATCGTCACCGACCAGACCTCCGCACACGACCCGCTGTCCTACCTGCCGAGCGAGATCCCGTTCGCCGATTGGCACACCGAGGCAGACGCCGACCCGACCACCTTTACCAAGAAGGCCCGCGAGGCCATGGCCGCACAGGTCCAGGCAATGGTCGAGTTCCAGGACGAGGGCGCCGAGGTGTTCGACTACGGCAACTCCATCCGCGACGAGGCCCGCAAGGCCGGCTACTCCCGCGCGTTTGAGTTCCCGGGCTTCGTCCCGGCCTACATCCGCCCGCTGTTCTGCGAGGGCCTTGGCCCGTTCCGCTGGGTTGCACTTTCCGGCGACCCGGAGGACATCAAGGTCACCGACCAGGCCATCAAGGAGGCTTTCCCGGACAACGAGCACCTGCACCGCTGGCTCGATGCGGCCGAGGAGTACGTGGAGTTCGAGGGCCTGCCGGCACGTATTTGCTGGCTGGGCTACGGCGAGCGTGCCAAGGCCGGCGTGATCTTCAACAACCTGGTCAAGGAAGGCAAGGTCAAGGCACCGATCGTCATCGGCCGTGACCACCTGGACTCCGGCTCCGTGGCCTCCCCGTACCGCGAGACCGAGTCCATGCTCGACGGCACCGACGCTGTGGCTGACTGGCCGCTGCTCAACGCCATGACCGCTGTGTCCGGCGGCGCGACCTGGGTATCCATCCACCACGGTGGTGGCGTGGGCATGGGTCGTTCCATCCACACCGGCCAGGTCACGGTGGCTGACGGCACCGAGCTCGCCGAGGCGAAGCTCAAGGCTGTGCTCACCAACGATCCGGGTATGGGCGTCATCCGCCACGTGGATGCCGGTTACTCCCGCGCCAACGAGGTCGCGCAGGAGCGCGGCGTGCGCATCCCGATGAAGTTCCAGGCACGCGACTAATCCCGCGCCGGCGAGCGCTGACGTTTCCCTCACGGGCGCGTCAGCGCTTTTCGTTACTCTGGGCCCCACGAGCCCTCCGAAGAAAGGCATCCATGAGCACCTTTATTACTGGCATTTCCGAGCTGCGCACGGTCTCCGAGCTGGGCACCATTAAGAACGCAGCATTGCTTATCGACGACGGCGTGATCGCCTGGGTCGGCCCCGCCGACGAAGCCCCCGCGGAAGCAGCAAACGCCGCCGAAACCGTCGATGTTGGCGGGCGCGCAGTCCTGCCCGGCTGGGTAGATTCCCACTCCCACATGGTTTTCGACGGCAACCGCGCCGAAGAGTTCGAGGCCCGCATGGCCGGCGAGTCCTACGCCGCCGGCGGCATCGCCGTGACCATGGAAGCCACCCGCTCCGCAGGCGAGGAGCGCCTGGATAAGTTGGTGGCGGAGCGCGTCGCCGCAGGCCATGCGGGCGGCACCACCACCTTTGAGACCAAGACCGGCTACGGCCTAAACGTCGAGTCCGAGGCGGAGGCGGCTCGCGTGGCTGCCCGTCACGTGGACGAGGTGACGTTCCTCGGCGCACACCTGGTCCCGCCGGGAGCGGATGCTGACGAGTACATCGACGAGGTCGTCGGCCCGATGCTGGATGCGGTGAAGGATCACGTGCAGTGGATCGACGTGTTCTGCGAGCGCGGCGCATTTAACGAGGAACAGTCTCGGCGCGTCCTCGAGGCCGGCAAGAAGGTGGGCCTGGGTGTGCGCGTGCACGGCAACCAGCTTGGGCAGGGCCCGGGTGTGAAGCTTGCGGTGGAGATGGGCGCGGCCAGTGTGGACCACGTCAACTACCTCTCCGATGAAGACTTCGAGCTGCTGGCCGGTTCGGACACCGTGGCCACGCTGCTGCCTGCCTGCGACCTGTCCACGCGCGAGGATCTCGCACCGGGCCGCAAACTTATCGACGCCGGCGCCACCGTCGCCATCGCATCCAACCTCAACCCCGGTACGTCGTTTACGTCCTCGATGAACTTCTGCGTGACCACCGCGGTGCTGCAGCAGTACCTCACGCTCGACGAGGCGATCGAGGCTGCCACCACCGGCGGTGCGAAGGCGCTGCGCCGTCACAACGTCGGCGACGGCAAGGACCCGCAGGGCCGCCCGGCCAAGGGCACGCTGGTGCCCGGCGCGGCCGCCGACCTGCACATCCTGGATGCGGAAAACGCCATCAACCTGGCCTACCGCCCAGGTATGCCTATGACGTGGCAGACCTGGGTGGCAGGCAAGAAGGTCTACGGCTAGCTAGATAGTCACCTGACGGGACTTAATATTGTCCAGTTGTTTGCGCTCGTCTGCAGATAATGCAGCGTCGTTGGCGTACTCGGCGGTGATCTTCTTATCCAGTTCCGCCAGCGCCGCCTCGTAGGAGTCGGCCGCCACGGACGGGTCGAGGTCGAACACCGGAACAACCAGGCCGTGGGTGCGGAATGCGCCGGCGAACTTGGTGTCCTCGCCCAGGTTCAGCTCGCCACGTGCCGCGATGCGTGCCAGTGCGGACAGCATCTGCGCCTCGTTATCTTCGGTGCGCACCCAGCGGATGTGTGCCTTGCCGCCGCCCGGGTTAACCCACCAGATTGCGCCCGGCAGGTTCTCGCCGATCTTCTCAGACGGCAGGACGGCGTCGTTGGCCTGGCGCAGCGCCTGCTGGATCTGCGGCGGGACCGAAGCCCCCTCCGGGAACCACCAGGAGAAGTCCTGGTAGGTGGTGATGTCCAGGGTGGCGTCGTCGCTAAGAAGCTCCGACAGCTCCGGCTGCGAACCGTCGGCGACGGTGGACTGCAGCGTCTCGCCCGGCTTCGCATTCACAACCCAGTTCAGGGCGTACGCGAGGTCGCGGCCCGGGTTCTGGGAGTGGGAGGTGACCTGAAGCGCGACGAAACGCTCGCCGCCCTGGTCCTCCTCGCGCACGAGCGCAGCTCCCGCGCCCGGCAAGACGGTCACAATGTTGACCGGGGTGCCCTTCACATCAACCGTGGTCACGGCAGAGGGGACGAACTCCTGCAGCGCAACCAGGTCGGCTTCTGCTGCCAGGCCGCCGAACGGGCGGGGATCTTTTTGGAACTTCTCGCGCTCAGCGGCGCGGGCTGCGAGTTTTGCCTCGCGGCGCGACATGCCCTCGGGCAGGTCTGCGCGGTTCTTCTTTTTCTTCGGTTTGCGTTGCACCATGCGCGCAATCGTACCGGCGTGCACGACACCGGCGGGCAACAAGCTAGTCAGACACAACAGCGGTGTGGTTGCCAAAGATCTCCAGCGCAAGGTCCGGAAGGTCCGTTGCCATCACATCCACGCCCTTGTCAGCGCACCACTGCATACCGCGAGGCGTGTTTACGGTCCAGGTGTACGTCTTCAACCCGCGATATCCCAGCAGTTCAGTGCGCAGTTGCAGGTGCTGCAGCGCAGGGCCCACACCGTAGGGGCGGGAGAACATGCGGTTCTTTTTGTTCCACCTCATTTCGCGCACGCGGAACAGGTAGAAGGTTTCCAGCTCGGGTGCCATGTCGGTGAAGTAGCGCACCGCGCGGTGGGAGAAGGATGCGAGGTGGATGTTCGGCGAGTCGTCGAGACGCGCGTACCTGAGCATGCGGAAGGTCTGTTCGTCCACCTCAGGCCCGTGCGGGGTGGGGTGTTTGGTCTCGATGTAGATGTGTTTGTCGGGGTAGTCCTGCATGAGTTCGAGCAGTTCTTCCAACAGCATGATGCGCTGCGGGTCTTCTTTGGTGCCCACGTTCAGTTCACGCAGGTCGTTGTAGTCGTTGAAGTCGATGCGCCCCCGCACGCCCGCGGTGCGGATCAGCGTGGGGTCGTGGAAGACGACAACTCGCCCGTCACGGGTGAGCCGTACATCGCATTCGATGCCGTGGATGGGAAGTTCGAGCGCCTTTTCAAACGCGCGTTGTGTGAGTTCTGGGTAGGATCCGGAAAATCCCCGGTGGGCGACGATTTTTGGTGTGGTGTTGTGGCTCACGGCCCACAGGCTACTCGCCCTTGTGCCCGCCCGCGAGTGTAAGAAGTTTGGGACAATAGCAAGCGTGCTTATCGACGACACCCGCAACGCCATCCGCAACATCACCGCAAAACTGCCCGACGCGGTATGGCGCGCACGCCAGCGGTTTTCGTTCAGCCGCGACGGCTGGCTGGCGGTACCGATCGGCGCGGTGCAGGTATTGGGGGATCTCTCCCCCGCGATCCGCCTGCTTGGCCCGCACCGGCTGCCGCCGGCGTTTCGCTCGGGCCTGGTCGGCGCGGAAGTGGCCACGTGGGGTGCGGTGTCTCCGTCGTTGCTGCCACACAACTGGTGGGCGACCGCGGCGAACGTGGCGGTACTCCAGGGCATCGGCCACGGGGTTGCGACGGGCCTTGCGCGGGTGTTCGGGCCGACGACCCCACCAACCGGGACTGGACGTTTGCCCCGCCCAGCGCGTGTTGCGATGACGGCGACCACGGTTGCGGTGTTCGCCACCTCGATCCGCCGGCGCATACGGCTGAAGCGCCTGGTGCAAAGCGACGACACGTTCCGGGCTTCTGACCTGGCGGGTGGCGTGATGCTGGGCACGCTCGGCTACGGCACGGTGTTGCTGGTCGGCGACGGCATCCAGTCCTTCATCGATGCACTCAACGAGCTGCTGGGCAAGAAGTTGCCGCCGGTGGCGTCGTGGCCAATCGCCATCGTGGGCGGTGGTGTGCTGCTGGTGTTAGTGAGCGACCGGGTGGTGCTGCGTCGGTTCCTCTCCAATGCGAGCCGGCGTGCCTTTGAGCTGGACCGTGAGTACATGCGTGGCGCGGTGCAGCCGCATCGCCCGCAGCGTTCGGGTTCGCCGGAGTCTTCGGTGGATTGGAACCTCATGGGCCGCCAGGGCCGCGCGGTGGTTTCCGGCGGCCCGCGCAAAGAGGACATCGAGCGTGTCCTTGATCGGGAGGCACGGGAGCCGATCCGGATCTTCGTCGGCCTGGATCTGGAGCGTGAGCAGGACGAGCCGGACTTTGAGCAGATGGCACGCCTGGCTATTAAGGAGATGCATCGCACCGGCGCGTTTGAGCGCTCCCACATCGCGGTGATGTCGGCAGCCGGCACGGGCTGGATCAACGACTTCCACACGTCCGGGTTCGAGTTTGTCACCGGCGGCGATAGTGCGATCGTCGCTATGCAGTACTCGTATCTGCCCTCGGCGTATTCGTACCTTGCGGACCGCACGAACCCGGTGCGCTCCTCGCGCATGTTGATCGAGTACATCCTGCGCGAACTGGAAAACATCCCAGAATCCTCCCGCCCGAAACTCTTCGTCGGCGGCGAATCGCTCGGCGCCTACGGGGTTTCCGACGCGTTCGAGTCCATCGACGAACTCTTCGAGCTCACCTCCGGCGCCGTGTTCACCGGCACGCCCGGCTTCGCCCGCAACCACAGCGAGTTAACCAAGAAGCGCCAACAAGGTTCTCCGGAGCGCCTTCCGCTTATCGACGACGGCCTCCACGTCCGCTTCACCGCCCACCCCGACCACCTCAACCACGACTTCCAAGGCGACGCCTACGCGCAGAAGTGGGAGGCCCCGCGCGTCGTGTTCGCCCAACACGCCTCTGATCCGGTGGTGTGGTGGGACCACAGCCTGGCGTGGCGCCGGCCGGACTGGCTGAAGGAGCCGGGCTCGCGCGGGGTTCCGGCACCGAAAAAGCAGCACTTGGACGCGCTGCACACCATGCGTTGGATGCCGCTGGTGACCTACTGGCAGGTCGCCATCGACCAGTTGTCCTCCAAGGACTACCCGTCACCCCATGGGCACAACTACCACGAGGAAACCGTGGCGTATTGGAACGGCGTCATCCACGGCGAGCGTTCAGACGAGGATGCAAACGCCGCGCTGACCAAGGACGAGATCAAGCGCGCGGCTGCCTGGATCCACAACGACGCCACCAAACTGCGCCGCCCCGTCGGAGGGTTCCCCTCCAAGCACGGCTACTAAATGCCGCAGGCCACGCCGGTGGAGTGGTGCGGGCAGTAGCCGTTGGGCACCTTGTGCAGGTACTGCTGGTGCTCCTCCTCAGCGAGGTAGTACGGCGCGCCGGCGCGCACTTCGGTGGTGATGTCGCCGTAGCCAGCGCTGTTCAGGTCCGCCTCGTACTGGCGGATCCACTCACGGATCTGCTCGGCCTCTTCCTCTGTGTCGGTGTAGAAGGCGGAGCGGTACTGGGTGCCCACGTCGTTGCCCTGACGGTAACCCTGGGTGGGGTCGTGCGCCTCGAGTGCAGTCTTAACGATCTCCTTCAGCGAGATCACCTCCGGGTCGTAGACCACCTCCACCAACTCCACGTGGTTGGTCTGGCCGGAGCAGACTTCGCGGTAGGTGGGGTTCGGGGTAATGCCGCCGCCGTAGCCGACCGAGGTCGATTCAACACCGTCGAGCTGCCAGAACATCTTCTCCGCACCCCAGAAGCAGCCAATCCCGATGAGGATGCGCTTCTGCCCCTCACGCCACGGGCCGGTAATCGGGGTGGTCAGCACGGCGTGCGGGCGGGGGTTGGCAAGGACGGGTTCGGGGCGGCCGGGAAGGGCCGTGGTGTCGTCGACAAGCTTTGGCTCAGGTGCGAAAAGAAATCCCATATTTGCTGTAACGAGTTTGGGCACAACACTGTTCCCAAATTTTCTCTACGATGGTTGCCGTACACGAAATCAAACGAAAGGAAACCATCATGGCTGTTTACGTGCTTCCTGATCTCCCGTACGCATACGACGCACTTGAGCCGCACATCTCCGCAGAGATTATGCAGCTGCACCATGACAAGCACCACGCTAACTACGTCAACGGCGCAAACACTGCACTCGAGGCTCTTGAGGCAGAGCGCAACGGCGACGCAAACGCCGACAAGATTCGCGCACTGACCAAGAACCTTGCGTTCAACCTCGGTGGACACACGAACCACTCCATCTTCTGGAAGAACATGGCACCGAACGCTGGTGGCAACCCGACCGGCGCAATCGCCGAGGCTATCGACCGCGACTTCGGCTCCTTCGAGGGCTTTAAGAAGCAGTTCGCTGCCGTGGCTAACGGCCTGCAGGGCTCCGGCTGGGCAGTGCTTGGTTACGACCACATCGCTGGCCGTCTGATCATCCAGCAGATGACCGACCAGCAGGGCAACATCTCCGTGGACTTCACCCCGGTCCTGATGCTCGATATGTGGGAGCACGCTTTCTACCTGCAGTACAAGAACGTCAAGGCTGACTACGTCGAGGCTTGGTGGAACGTTGTCAACTGGGACGACGTCAACGAGCGCTACGCAAAGGCTTCTGCATAAACCTGCAGCGACCTAGCTAATACAAGCGCCCGCCACTTCCTTTCGGAGGTGGCGGGCGCTTGTTGTTTTCCCTGTGATACGTCGAGTCCGCATGAACTCAAGAAGCAGTCTAAGTTAGGGTCGCCTTAACTGCAAGTATTTTCGCAAAGTTTTTGTTGCGTAATTCCCCCGCGAGAAGTTTCGTAACATAGGCAGGGTGAGAAAAGGCAGTCCTGAATACCGCAAAGCCACGCTGGCAATGCTGGCGTTCGGCCTCGCCATCTTCAACACCCTCTACGCAACCCAGGCCCTGCTGCCCACGCTCACCACCGAGTTGGACATCACCCCCTCCACCGCCGCACTGACGGTCTCCGCCGCCACCGGCGCCCTTGCGCTGTGCGTAGTGCCAGCGTCGATCCTGTCGGAAAAGTACGGGCGCGGACGCGTCCTGGTCATCTCCGCACTGGCCGCCACCGGCATCGGATTGCTCCTGCCCATCGCCCAAAACGCCGAGCAACTCATCGCCATGCGCGCCCTCCAGGGCGCGATGATCGCCGGCACCCCGGCGGTGGCCATGACGTGGTTGTCCGAAGAACTCGACCAGCGGGACTTACCCGGCGCGATGGGGCTCTACATCGCCGGCAACAGCATCGGCGGGCTCACCGGTCGCCTCATCCCGGCAGGGCTTTTGGAGGTCACCTCCTGGCGGTGGGCGCTGTTAGGCAGCGGCCTCGTTGCCTTCCTGCTGGCAGTGATTGCCGTGTGGCTGCTTCCGGAGCAGCGCAATTTCGTACCAAAACTCTCCATCCGGCCGAGCGCGGGAATTCGCGCGATGGCCCGCCACCTGCGCAACCCCCGGCTGCTGGTGCTCTACGCCACCGCGTTCGTGGCCATGGGCGTGTTCGTGTCCATGTACAACTTCTTCGGCTTCCGCGCGGTGCTCGACTTCGGCCTACCCGCCGCACTGTCCGGCCTGGTGTACGTGGTGTACCTGTCCGGCACCTGGTCGAGCGCGCGTGCCGGAGTGCTGCTGAAGCGCCACGGGCACGGGGTGGTGGTGCTGGCATCGTCGATACTCATGCTCCTCGGTGCGCTTGCCGCAGCCAGCGGATCGCTGTGGGTCACGCTGCTTGGCCTGTTGGTGTTCACCGCCAGCTTCTTCGCGCTGCACTCCACGGCGTCCGGTTGGGTTGGGCTCATCGCTGAGCGCGACCGTGCGGAGGCCTCCAGCATGTACGTGTTCTGCTACTACATGGGCTCGTCGATCCTGGGCGCCGCCACCGGGCGCGCGTACGAGGCGTTGCCGTGGGCAGGCTTCGTCGGGGTGCTCGCTGGGCTACTTGCTGCCCTCGTGGCCACGGGTGCGGCGCTGTGGAAGGCGGAGCCCCGCTAAACCCCGCTAAACCTCGCCCAATCGTGGCACGCCCGGCGCGCCGGCGTCGAGGAAGTCGCGCACGGCACGGGTGGCCAGGCAGTCGTCTTCGTTGTAGCGGATGAGCATGTCGCGCGCGTCGATATCGCCAAGCCTGCCCGCGCGGCGCAGTGCCACGGAGCGCTCCCCATCCACGTCGTCGTCTTCCCACGCGAAGCCGACCACAGGCCCGAGTACTTTCAGGCCGAGCCCATCCGTGCCGACGAGCGAACGTCGCACCAGGGCGAACACGTCGACCCAATCCTCAGACGCGATGAACTCCGCAACCTCCGCCTCGTCCACCGAGGCAAACCTGCGTGCCGACGACCGCAGCCAGTGGTTCTCCCCACCCGCCGCATAACAGTAAGCGCGGAAGGTCTGGCCGGCCTCGCGCGCGTCGCGACGCCGCTGCATCAGCCACGACCAGAACGCGTTGAAGTTCGCCTCCTCGGCCGCACCACCAACGTCTTCCCAGGTGACAAACGCGCGGTACTCCTCGCCGTCGTACGCGCCCCACAAGTAGGCGCCCTGGTCGAGGTAGGCCTCCATGTCGATGTCGATCTCCACGTCGGCGCGCGGCACCGGCGCTAACTTCTCACGCCGCAGCACCGGGATACCGGCGCGCCAGGCGCGGGCGATGGCTGCGGGTTCGGCGGGGCCGTCGTCGATAAGCGACTGCACCGTGGTGATCCCTTCCTCGCGCCACACGTCCCCGCGGCCGCCCGGCAGGAGCAGCGAAATGTCATCGAGTTCCTCCAGGCGCGGCTTGCACAGCGGCCAGAATCGGCAGGATGCGCACTGCTTCATCCGCTTCGGCTCGTCTGGGATCTCCACGGCGAGCGCCTCATGCAACTGCGGGACGTAGCGGGCGGGGTCGACGACGTACACGCGCGCCCGATCCTGCCCAACCGCTCCGCCGCGACCATCCGCAAGCGTGCCCAGCAGGACATGCGCCATGGCCAGGCGGTACCCGTCCACCGTGTGGTGGCGGCCCTTCGCCTTCACCGTCATCGCGCGCCCCAATCCGAGCCTGGCGGTGGGCACCATCAACATCTCGTTCGTCGGATGCTCCCGCGCTACCCGGTGGTTCGAGATGATCACCGGCGCGTACCCGCGTTCGGTGCGCACCAGCACGTCGACCTCCGCAAGGGTGGGCACCCCGTCAACCTCCCCCTCGAGCGCCGCGTTGGTGATCAGGTGCGCGCGCCGCTTCAGCGCCATTCGCGTCTCGACGATCCGCGCATCCACCCCCGCACCCGGATCGATATCAATACGCGTAAAGGCCTTTCCGCGGCCATCCCCAACCGCCCGCTTCACCGGCAACGCATCGAACACCGCTGCACGCCCCGCATCAATCTGCGGTTGGCGCAGCAGCGCATCCGGCAGCTCTGGCGTATCCGGGTGCGCGCGTCGCTGACGCAGCCGGTAGCGGCACCCGACAAGATCGGATGCCCGCACCGGCTGCGCTGGTTGGGCAGTCCCGCCCACGGTGGGAGGTTTCACAATGCCTGCCACGATACCCGGGCAGCGTTGCCGGACCGACAGGTACAGTTGTTTGGAGTTAACGCAAACGAAAACGCAAGGAGTACCGACCATGGGTGTCCTGGGCATCATCCGCAAAGCACGCCGCAACGTCAAGGCCGAAATTAAGGCCGCTGAGGTGCACGCACGCCAACTGGCCAAGGATCAGGCGAAGGCCGACAAGCGCACCGCCGAACTGCTGGACAAGGCAGAAAAGCGTCTGCTGAAGGAAGAGAAGAAGGGCCTCAAGCGCAAGCGTAAGCACGAAAAGGACCTGGCCAAGGCGCACCTGAAGCGCATCGAAGAAGCCGGCATTACCAAGAAGAAGGCCAAGCAGTGGACCGGCGCCGCCCGCGTCATTGTCCCCGTCGCGCTGCCGCTGATCTACAAGGCGCTGACCTCCCTGCAGCAGAACCAGGTGAACGCCAACG
This sequence comes from Corynebacterium sp. HMSC075D04, assembly GCF_001815635.1. Taxonomy (NCBI): domain Bacteria; kingdom Bacillati; phylum Actinomycetota; class Actinomycetes; order Mycobacteriales; family Corynebacteriaceae; genus Corynebacterium; species Corynebacterium sp. HMSC075D04. Next base: position 8,799 of record NZ_KV821332.1, on the reverse strand, counting down.
CAGCAGGCCTCGGCCTGTCCGCAGGTGATCTGGCGCGCCACTCCGGCCGCGGCGCCGAGCTCAAGGCCCGCATCGAGGCGATCCGCGCAAGCGTGTCCGGCTCCGGCGAGTTGACCGAGAGCTTCAAGCGTGACGCGAGCGTGCGTCTCGACGAGCTCGAGCAGGCCGTCCGCAACGCCGAACACGCCAACCCGGAGCAGCGCCGCCTGGCCCACAACTCCATCGACGAGGACCTCAACGTCCTCGCCGGCGATGTCCAGGAGCGCCTCTCCCGCTAGTTAGAGCACACCCTGCTCGCGCGCCGACGCCACGGCAGAGGTACGCGAGCGCACACCCAACTTGTCGTAAATGTGGACAAGGTGGGACTTCACGGTGGCCTCAGACAGCATGAGTTCGTGGCCGATCTCGCGGTTCGACGAGCCAGCAGCCACCAGTTGCAGCACCTCCAACTCGCGCGGTGTGAGCGATGAACGCGGCGCACGCTCGCGGGTTTCCAAACGGTCGCGCACCACCGGCGACATGGTGGCATCACCGCGGGCGGTCGAGCGCACCGCCGCGACCAACTCCTCCGGCGGGGCGTCCTTCAGCAGGTAGCCCACTGCGCCGGCCTCGATTGCGCCGAGGATGTCCGCATCCGTGTCGTAGTTGGTCACCACCAGCACCTTCGGCGGGTTGGTCATCCGGGAACGGATCTCCGCCGTCGCCTGCGCACCCGTGGTCACACGCTGGCCTTCCGCACCGGCGCCGAAGCGCAGGTCCATCAACACCACGTCAATGCCGCCGGCTTGCGCTGCGGCGATCGCGCCTTCCGCGGTGGCAACTTCTGCCACGACCTCGATGTCGTCCGCTTCTTCGAGCACGGCACGCAGGCCGAGGCGAACGATCTCGTGGTCGTCTGCCAGCAGGACTCTAATCACCGGGGACCTCCTCGTTTACGTCTTTTGGTTGATATTAACCGGCACGGCGACAGAAAGGGCCGTAGGCCCGCCCGGCGCGGACTCAATGTCCAACTTCCCACCCAGTTCTGCCGCACGCGAACGCATCGCGTCCAGCCCCAAATGCCCCAACCCACTGGGTTTGAGTTCCTGACCGTCCACGTCGAAGCCGCGTCCGTTGTCCACCACGTCCAGGCGCACCTCGTCCGGCGCGTAGGTCAGCGTGATGCGGGTACGGGTGGCCTCGGCGTGGTTGACCACGTTGGACACCGCCCCCTGCGCGATACGCAGCAGGCCGGCCTCCACGCGCATGGGCAGCTGGATAGCCTCGCCGTCTGTCTCCACCTCAATGTCCAACTCGCCTGCCGCGGCAAAGTCACCCGCGACCCGCTCGAGCGCTTCACGTAACGACGACTCCGTCAACGGCGCCGGCGCCAACGCCGCAATCATCGCCCGCGTTTCTGCCAGGTTGTTCGACGCCGCCCGCCGCGCAGTTTCCATCTTGCGCAACGGCTGCGTCGCGTCCACACCCAACGCTTGGATGTCGCGCTCGGCGGAGTGCAGCAGCATCTGAATGGAGGACAGGTTCTGCGCCACCGTGTCGTGAATCTCGTGAGCCAATCGTTCGCGTTCCTGCGCTACACCGGCGGCGCGCTCAGTTTCGGCGAGAAGGTCGCGGGTGGCCAGGAGTTCGTCGATAAGCTGCTGGCGCTCTTGGCTGACCTTATTGATCGTGAAAAACGCCCAATCAATCGCCATCACCACCACCGCCGACAGCGCCGGTCCCATCACCCCGCCGAGCGTGAGCCCCGCCGGGATCTGCACCGCGATACTGATCGCCAGCCCCACCACCACCCAGGCGTAGCCGAGCCAGCCGCGCATCGCCCGCAGGTACACGAAGAACAGCACAAACACCCAGTACACTGCCACCGGCGACACCGTCGTATCCGCCACCCACAGCGCAGTCGCGCTAAACGCCCACACGATGCGACCCCATTTGCCCCATCGGTACATCTCCACCATGCCGTAGAACAGCAGAAACGCGAACCCGGCAGTCAGCAGAATGTGCAGCAGCGCCTCGTTCAGCGGCATCCGCGCCAGCGCGCCCAGCGACACCACCATCAGGCACACGGCCAAAATGGTGATGCCGGAATCAAGCGCGCTGTTTTCGGTACGTTTTCCGGGGTGCTGCTCCAGCAGCACTAATCTGGAGCTCATGCGTTCGAGATTACCCATCGTGCTGCTCGTGCTCGCCCTCGCCGGTTGCGGGGAGCAATCGCTTAACGACGACACCCCCACCCCCGAACCCGCACCCGCCCCCGATTCCGGCCTGCCCGTCGAAGCACTGCCGGAAACCGCACGCGACGGATGGCAGGAATGCCCCTACCTGGACACCGAGTGGGTAGCGCGCACCAACGGCCAACGTGTCACCGGGGTGGGCACCGACACCCGTTTCGACACCCCCGCCTGCCAGTTCTGGTCCTACCCCGAAGAACCCCAACTGACCGTGATCGTGCGCCACATGGACTCCCCCGAACAGGCCATGGCGGTGGTGGACTGGGCCACCCCAGTGGACCTCACCCAACCCGCCGACCACCCCGCAGGCTGGGACGGCGGCCGCCACGGCGGCGGGGACGTCCCCAACCGCATCGGCGCCGCATACTCCGTGGCCAAAGGCAACGTGGCCGTGACGGTGTTTACCAACCAAGACGAGTCGGTCAAAGCCGAAGCGGTCGCCACCGAAGCAATCACTAACCTAGGGCTGTAATGAACACCATCAACGTCGCCGCCATCGTATTCACCGACAACGCCGGGCGCGTCCTGTGCGTACGCAAACACTCCAGCCCGCGCTACCAACTCCCCGGGGGCAAGCCGGAAGGCGGCGAGACCCGCCTGCAAACCGCCATGCGCGAAACCCGCGAAGAAGTCGGCATCGACGTCGACCCCGAACACTTGAGCTACCTGGGCACGTTTACCGCCGAGGCCTCCAACGAGCCCGGCCACAGCGTGACCTCCACGGTGTTCCTCCACCCCGGCCTACCCGCCGATCCGGCCCCCGCCGCCGAGATCGCCGAAGCCACCTGGATCGACCCCACGAACCACGCCGACTTTGAAATCGCGCCCCTGCTGCGCACCCAAATCTTTCCCGCGCTAACCCCCGCGAACATCAACGCCATCGCCGTGTTCGCCGGCGCCCGCGAGGGCACCGACCCGAACAACGCCACGCTCGCCCGCAGTTTCGGCGAGGCACTGGCCCGCCACGACATCACTCTGGTCTACGGCGGATCCAAGCTCGGGTTGATGGGTGAGGTGGCGAGGGGGTCGTCGAAAAGCATTGGCGTCCTCACACACCACCTGGCGCAATACGAGATCCAGTACGACGGGCTCGAGCGCCTCGAAATGGTGGACACCCTCGCCGAGCGCAAAGCACGCATGAGCGAACTTTCCGACGCCATCGTGGCCCTGCCCGGCGGCGCCGGCACCCTCGACGAACTTTTCGACGAATGGACCAACCAACAACTCGGCCTCCACCGCAAACCCATCGGGCTGCTCGGCCGCGACTTCTGGGCCCCCTTCATCGCCATGGTGGACCACATGGTCGCCCACGGCTTTGTGCGCGCCACCGACCGGGCACACCTCATCGTCGCCGACGACCCCGACGAACTCATCGCAGCACTGCGCGCCTGGCACCCACCGGTACCGCGCTGGCTCTAAGGGCTACACCGCGACGTCGTTATACGGCATCTGCGCCGACACCCATGGGTAAATAACCTCCATGAGCAGGAGGAACAGCAACACCAAAATGACGGCGGTGAGCAGCCACTTCACCACCGGCGGGCCGGGCAGTTTACGCCACAACGCTGCATACATGGGCTAATCCACCTCCGTCATCGCCGGCGGGAGCGCGCCCGCCTGGTCCTTCGGCGTCACTTCCGTGCGCACCGCGTGAATGATCATGCGCTCGGCGTTAGAGAACTGTGGGTGACACGTGGTCAATGTAATCAAGCCCTCCATGCCGGGCTCCACCTTCGTAGACTTCGACCCCGGCATCGGGTTGACCACCTCAATGTTGCCCGGCAGCGTGATCTCCCGGCCAAGCACGTGCTGGTAATCGCCCGACGCGATGCGCTCATTCATCTGCTCCGGCAAGCATCCGGCGCCCTCCGCGTGACGAGCCGCCGGATCCGGCGACAACGGCATCACCCGATACGTCACCCACTCCTTCTGCGTCTCCACAACGATCGCGTCACAGGCCTTCAGCGCGCCAAGATCATTAAACGGCGCACCCTTGCCCACACGGTGACCGGCAACCGCGAAGTTGCCATCTTGGCCCGGGAACTGCGTATCCGGGTAGTGGCCCGGACCCGTGAGCAACTGCGCCTCCTGCACGCCCTCGACGATGGCGAACTGGTAGTCCTGCCCAAACGCCGGGATATACATCTTCGCAAGCGCGTCCCCCAACTCAGCCTGCTTTGCCTGACGAGGGTTCACCCACTGCTCCTCAAGCTTCGACTGCACCTCGTCCTGCATCTTCGCCGACGCCAAGTTCGTCCAATAGGACTCATAAAACGCGAACAGCAAAAGCAGCACGCCAACCGTCAGCAGGACCTCGCCAATCACCTGCGAGACACTGACACGATTCTTCCCAGCCATAACTAAATGGAGTAATCCGGTGGCGGCGCGCCCAACTTGGACTTGGCCAGAGCCTTAGCAGTGTGCAGGGGTGCGCTATCACGCAAAATGCGCGCCCCCGCCAGACCGCCTTCCAGGAAGATCAGCAGCTCATCCGTCAACGAGGACGAATCGTAGCCATTCTTCTCATTGAGCAACTCCGTGATCGTGGAATGCATCCACAGGCGGTGATTCCTGCAGGTCTCCACAATCCGCTCCTCGGATTCCGTCTCCGGGCGCGGGTACTCGGCCGCAGCGTTGAGGAACGGCGAGCCACGGAACTCCTTCTGGGGCTCCTCCTCGATCGCCATATCGAACAAGGCGAGGATCTTCGAATCCGCATCCGGCGCCTTCGCCGCACGCTCACCCCAACGTGAACGGTACTGCTCGTCGAGCTCCTCCAGGTACGCAACAACCAAGTTGTCCTTCGACCCCAGCAGCGAGTACAACGACGCCTTCGCCACATCCGCCTCACGCAAAATGCGGTCAATGCCGATGACGCGGATGCCTTCTTCTGTAAACAGCTTCGTCGCGGCATCCAGCAGACGCTGCCGAGGACTCGGACGATCGCGGCGGCGCGCAGGCGCCTTCTTCTTACTCGTGGCGGCGGCCAATAGGAACTCCTTTCGCGCGCCTAAAACAGGACCATCTCAATATAGACAAAACGGTTCGTCTATTCCAGCGAAAAGCCCCCGGAGCAGCTCACTCCGGGGGCTCAAAGCAGATTGCTTATCGACGACTACCTGTCACCTTATTCACAATCCACAGCAGAATCACCGCACCGATCAGGCAGGTCAGGAAACTAAAGAAGCGTCCACCGCCTTCCACATCAAAGCCGAGCAGGCCAAGCAGCCAGCCACCGATGAAACCACCGATAACACCGACCAGAATGTTCAGGCCGATGCCCATCTGTGCGTCACGGTTCTGCATCTTGGATGCGATCCAGCCAGCAAGGCCGCCGATAATAATCCAGCCGATAAAACCAAGTGTTGGAGTCATGTTGAAATCCGTCCTTATAAATAGATTTTGTCAGTTACCCCTACCATTGTCCCTCGTTTTTCGGACTTTTGGGTAACGAATCTATTACTCCTCCGGACGGACCACCATCATCGGGCACGGCGCCGACTGCAGCAGCGCACGCGAAGTGGACCCAAGCAGCATGCCCTTGAAGCCGCCGCGCCCGTGCGAACCGGTCACCAGCAACTGGGCGTTCTCTGCCGCGTTGGTCAGTGCGCGCACCGGACGGTCACGTGCAATAACCTTCTTCACCTGGACATCCGGGTACTTCTCGATCAGTTCGGCCAACAACTCGTCGAGAAGCTGCTGCTTATCCTGCTTCACAGCTTCCCAGTGATCCTCAGCCACCGCGTATCCAGCACCAGGGCCCTGGATGTGCGTATCCACCCAAGTGTGCACCGCAACCAGCTCCGCACCACGCGCCGCCGCCTCCTCGAAGGCAACTTCTGTTGCGCGCTGCGAAACCTCAGAGCCATCCACACCGACCACGACCGGGCCGTACTTGTTCTCCTCGGTCACCGCGCTATCCTCGCGCACCACCACAACCGGGCAGTTCGCGTGCGACACCACAGCACCAGAAACGGAGCCCAGCACCATGCCAGACAGGCCGCCCAGACCACGGGAGCCCATCACGATCATCGTGGACTCATTCGACATACGCAGCAGCATGTCAATCGGAGAACCCTCAGCCACCGCGTGGCCAATGTGCAGGTCCGGCGCCACTTCAAGTGCGATATCGCGGGCACGATCCACGGACTGCATCGTCTCGCGCTGGAGTTCGTCGAAAATCTCCGCCGGCGGAACCATGCCCTCCGCGTACAGGAACTGCGGCATGGTGTAGCTCGCAGCCAAACGCAGCGGAATACCACGCTTCATCGCCGTATTCGCCGCCCAACGCACCGCATTATCTGAAGCGGGGCTGCCATCGACAGCGACAACGACGATGTCTTCGCGGGTCTCTTCCTGGGTCATTATCTCAGCCTTTCTGAGCTAGACAGCTGGTTATACCCACATTCTAGTCGCGCAAGCGCAAGTTAGCGGGGAATCTCCACCGGGGTTGCTGCCGGCGCATTCGCCGGATACAGCAAGTTGTAAATCAGGGTCAACGCGTCCGCGATCGCTTTACCAATGCCCTGCGAAAAGAAGCCCATCAACGGCTCAACCAATGCTCCTAAATCCATGCGGGCTAATCTACTACACACTATGGCGAGAAAGAAGGGTCCACCAGCAATGCCGCTGCCACCCCGCGGCGGCCTCGGCGCATCCCGCGCCCGCGTCCCCGAAGGCGACGGCATCCGCGCCATCGACTTCATCTGGCACCTCGTCTCCACTCAGCGCCACCGCCACCCCGAAGACAACTTTTCCGCAGTACAACAGCGTTTCGACGACTCCCTCGTCGTTCACCGCGACACCACCCCAATCTCTCCCGAGGACTGGCTCGAACCCGGCACCGACGTCTTCTTCTACCGACGTCCCGCCCCCGAAACCCCCGTCCCCTACGACATCGTTCCAGTCTTCGAAGACGACAACATCCTCGTCGTGGACAAGCCACCATTCCTGGCGACGATGCCGCGTGCCTCCCACATCACCGAAACCGCCACCGTGCGTCTCCGTCGCGCCACCGGGAACGAAGAACTCACCCCCGCTCACAGATTGGACCGCGGCACCTCTGGTTTGTTGCTGTTGACCAAACGCCGCGAAGTCCGTGGCGCCTACCAGGAACTTTTTGCCCGCCGGGAGGTGGACAAGATGTACGAGGCGATCGCACCGTATGTTTCTCTTCCTGTGCCTACGGAGTGGTCCCACCACCTGGTCAAGGTTGCTGGCGAAGCCGCTGGTTCTGTACTCGTGGGTGAGGAGCCGAACTCCCACACCGAGGTAGCTTCCGTTACTCGGCTGCCTGTTGAAGAGGAGCAGGAGTTGCAGTCACTCTATGGCGTCACCGATCCTTTGGGACGCTACGTTCTCCACCCAACAACCGGCCGCACCCACCAACTACGACTGCAAATGATGACCGAAGCCGCCCCCATCCTTGGCGACACCATCTACCCAGTCCTACTCCCCGCCGACGCCGAAGACTTCTCCCGTCCCATGCGGTTACGTTGCATCCGCTTAGGGTTTGTAGATCCATTGACCGGCGAAGATCGCTCCTTCGCGCTGAATTAGAGGCGGGATGTTCCCGGCCACCGGCTCGGGCCTGCTGCTCTATTCCGTAGCGACCGTTTGTGGCTTACCGGGCCTCGAGTGTAAAACCGCACATCACACCTTTCGCCGACCTGGGTGGAGTGTAAGAACCTGCAGCCGATCAGGCGTCATTTTGCATTGATGGCGGTTCGCCAACTGCGAGGCTGCGTCTACGGCAGGTTCGAGTCTTGACTCCGCATTGCGGACAAGTGGGTGTCCACCAACGATTCTGTTGCCAGCGGCCTTGTTGCGGACATCGTTACTCCGCATTGCGGACTAGTTGGTGTGCACCAACAAATTCTGGGTACCGAGTGGGCTACTTTTCAACGAGCACAATGATTAACCGTTTGATCGGCTCTGCATTGCGGACTAATTGGTAAACACCAATTATGCGGCGGCATAGTCAAACTCGTTCTGTTTCCCACTTCACATTGCGGACAAATTGGTTTTCACCAACGATTCCGTTGCCGGCGACCTGGTTGCGGACATTGTTACTCCGCATTGCGGACAAGTTGGTGAACCCCAACGATTCCGCTGTCGGCGGCCTGGTTGCGGACTTTCTCACTCCGCATTGCGGACAAGTGGGTGCACACCAATGAATTCCGGGTCTCGAGTGGGCTACTTTTCAAAGAGCGCCAGTGGGCTACATTTCGAAGAGCACTCACACGAACATAATGAATAACCGTTTGATCGACTCTGCATTGCGGACAAGTTGGCGCACACCCATTGACTATGCAGTGGCATAGTGACGCCCGCACTGTTCCTGATTCTGCATTGCGGACTAGTGGGTGGACCCCAACGACTATGCGGTGGCATAGTCACGCCCGATCACGTTCTTGACTCTGCCTTGCGGACTAGTGGGTGTCCACCAACGAATCGTGTCGGGGTACAGGAAGTGTAGGTATGCGGAAAAACACCCAGGAGCAACCATGCGGTTGGTCCTGGATGTTTTAGTGTTGTGAAGTTGTTGGGTCGGCGGTAACCTACTCTC